>NZ_JAVRCS010000019.1:24616-126623 GCF_034530635.1 Nostoc sp. EspVER01 | reverse complement strand
CTATTACTACAGTAAACCTGATACTAGTTATCAGGTTTGCTTATTTAAAAGCAAATTTTTTTAAGATGGGTAGATATAGTCCAACCCAGTCATGGCGCTTTGCAATGGTGTACTCACCTACGGGAGGCAATGTCTTCTCTAGGAGACGCTACGCGTAGCTTGCTTCTGCATAGAGGTACAATGAGCTACGCCTACGCACCCTTGGGTTCTGTTGCTCACTCATACTATGGTATACATAAGTAGAATTAATTTATAAATCTTAAAAATAAAGGCGATCGCTCTCCAGTTCTTTTAGATAATTAATGTACACAAAACTTACATACCTGTTGCGGATAGTATTTACAAAAAAGCCTGGTCACTTGCATGACCAAGCTCTTAACTATTTCAATCAATTATTGCAGGTAAAGTAGTGCGTAGGCATAGCCCGCACTTCTCTACGAGACGCTGCGCGAACGGCTGCGCTCAGTGACCGTCGTAGACATCGCAAGCAAATCATTAGTTAGCAGATGGTTCCAAATTCACCTTGACAACTTTGTTCTTTTCTAGCTCAGTTTTAGGCAGTGTTAGATTCAAGATACCATCTTTATAATCTGCCGTAACGTCAGTATTTTTAATCCGAGCAGATAGAGGAATTACGCGTTGAAATTTACCGTAATGGAACTCACTTCTGGTAACACCTTTTTCCTCTGTTTTCGTTTCAGACTTCCGCTCACCACTAACGTAAACAGCATTTTCTGTTACTTGTACATCCAGGTCTTTAGCTTCTATTCCTGGCAGTTCTATCTTTAGATGAATCGCATCTTCAGTTTCTTGAATTTCAGCAGCAGGAACTTTGCTTAACCCTTTGTCAAACAATACAGATGGTAGTCTGGTATCTTCAAATAAACTATTGATTTGGTGTTGTAGAGTGTCAATTTCTCTCCAAGGATTCCAACGAACTAGTGTCATAGCTCTTCCTCGCATTAGTTAGTATTGTTTAATAAGTTTTGCACTTAACCTTGTGCTTACATCTTCTATATTATGCAGAGTTAAAGCTGCTGTAAATTCGGTTGTTAACACCAATTAATTGATGATTGCCGTACTAAACTAGATAAAAAAATGTTACGGGTTACTCTAATTTGTCTGTTCGGTAAACCCGAATAGACAAATTAGATTAACTAAATCAATAAACCTTCTGTTGAAGGGATAGCGCAGAAATATGATGCCTCAGTTGGTCTATGTCTACAACTGAGTAACAACGCTGCATAAATTTTTAGATAACCTCAGTTAAATATATATCTGTTCAAGTTGAATGAAACGTAGGATGCGATCAATTAAATCACCCGAATGGGTGAGGAGCAAATCAACCGTTCAGGTGAACTGGGTGCAGGAAGTTAAGACAGATAAAAAATAAGACTCTATTACTCAAGAACACTAATTGCACTTTCCTATAACTAAGGATAATCCTATGAAACTCTCTATCTTGATTGATTCTGTACTCATTGTTACTTCTATTGCTTTATTGCCTGGAATCGGTGGCGTTCAAATAGCTACTAGCAATAGTGGCGAACCTATAGCTATCAATTCTAACAATTCATCTAACGTCAGCTATCTCAAACCCTCTCAATACCAAACAGGAAACCTGACTGCATTAAATGTGGTTAAGACTGCTGTCAACCCTAAAAAGTTACCAGCACAAGCTTTGAATGATAAAGGTTATCTAAACGCTGTCGAGTCGCATCTGACATCATACACTACCACTAATGATTTATCTTACTAAGTACAGACTTGCGGAGGTTCGTAATGGATTTATAAAATGCTGTACTATCATCTGGTTGCTTTGACAAGAAAATTCATAATTAAACAAGAAAAGCTGCTGTCTCCCCCTAATCACCATCTCATTTGCAAAAATTACTTTCACCCCTCCAACACCTTGGAGGGGTTTTTAGTTGGTGCTACGGTTGCTACTTGCTCTAGCGTCGTCCCATGCACAGTAGCACTGGAATGCTTTCTGCTCCACAACGGCGTGATTCATGTCCGCTTGATTGCTTATTAAACCCGAAGAACCCCACCCCGCCAAAGCTGTGCTTTGTCTCCCCTGCCCGCAGGCGGGGAGGGGGTTGGGGGTGGGGTTATTTTATTATGGGTAATTTGGAGGACATGATATGACTCATCACAACTTTTAGAAAAAAGGGACAGGTCATAAATTATTTACTGTTCTATCAAATTAACGTTGTTAAGTTACTCAGCAGGTGTAGTTTTCACCTCCAGGCTGTGTTATGTATTGTGACGCGAAACAGGAGTATAGATACGTTGCGAAAGCTTTCTCCCGAATCTCCTCTATTTATTGTATTAATCATTATTAGTTTTCTAGTAGTAACTTTGTCAACTTGGTTATCATCTAAACCATTTGTTTTAAAACCATTTGGAGTTAATGAGATTGTCCAACTACTCACATTACAATTATTTATTTCTTTATTGCTAGAGCGTTCTTTAGAAGTTTTTATAACTACTTGGCGTGGCCCATTCGTTGAACAATTAGATATTAGTATTCAGCAAGAAAAGGCTCTCATTTCTGAGAAAATAAAACTTATGGAAGGACAACAGCAACAGTTTCCTTCTTTGGAATCAAATCAAATTAGTGGACTCCCACCAGAAGGAATGAGTTTAGAACAGCAAATAATCCAAAATTTTACGCAAAATCAACAAAACTCATTAAAAATTTTCAGGACACAAATGGATGATATAAATGAAAAAGAGCGCCAAAGAGCAGCTTATAAATCTGATACACGAACAATTGCTCTATGGACATCTCTTTTATTCGGTCTTTTAATGAGTGCAATAGGTGTTCGCTCAATTGAGCCACTTGTAGTTATTGATTTAGATAATCCCATACAAGTAATTATTTTCCGTTGTTTAGATGCACTGCTGACAGGAGGTTTAATTGCAGGAGGTAGCGAGGGAATTCATAAGCTCATAAAAGTTTTTATCGACTTTATGGAAGCTACATCTAAACAAATCAAAAATCAGGGATCGTCTTGATGAAACTTTGAATGCAGGATGATATTATCAATATTTTGATAATTATAGTAATATCTATTCTACATATAGGTAACATCTTCCCATAAATAATCTTTAATTTCTACAAAACTTTTATTGAACATATACAGATTTTGATTGTTATTATTTGTTGGCTGAGGTGAAAAGGCGATCGCATTGGTTATAGAACCGAGTTGTCATGACTTATCCTCAATCACCAATGTAGACTCAGCAGTACGCCCAAATTCTTCTGGCGCATATTGCAAGTGAACTTCTCCACCAGGCCAAGAAAATGTACCAGGAGTAACAGAACGGACTAAGTAATGCAGACTATAAACTCCTGGTTCCAGGTGGTCGGCGTAGGCGATAATGCGATCGCGGTACACATTCTTAAACCCAAGTTCCCAGCTATCGGCTTTTGCTTGTAATGCAGCGGTAGCGGTTTGAAAACTCGCATCCACCGCCTCAAAACCTGATGGTAAAGGATCTTTAATCACCAAATGATCCACAGAACGATCGGCGATGATTTCTAAACCAATATTAAACACCTGTCCAGAGGCTAAAGTCAAGGGTTTATCGAAAGCATAAAGACCTGTTTTTTGCAAAACTTTCTCTTTATTTACTTGACTAATTTCTCGTGTTATGCGTAGTCCGTTAAATCTGCCTGGTTGATTTCCTTGCAAGCGATAATTGTAAGCAACCAGATAGTGCAAAGTGCCATTACCTGATTTTTGCAGGGTTAAATCATTACGCCCACGAGGTAATTTATTCATGGGCACATTTAGCTGTAAGCTGGGATTTTGATAGCCATTAAAGCGATTTTCTCCTAACTTATTACCAGCTAATTCCACTGTGGCAACAAAATTAGGTGGTGTGGGTTGCAGTTGACTATAATCTACCAAAGCTGTTAAGGCTTGGGCATTATTATAGTTGGTTTGCCATGTACCATCGCGTCGTAATGCGAGAAGACTTTGGAATAACTTATCTATAACTTCGGGTTTACTTTGTTTGGCAATAAATAAGCGTAAAGCTTGCGCTTGCGTGGTAGTAGATGAACTCATCCATCCCCAACTGCTGGGTAAACTCACAACTGCTGTGCGACCAGTTTCATAAATATTCTGTTGCAGCTTATTCACTAATTGCTGAGATTCATCTTGCCATTCTGGGAATTGAGATAAGTATCGCGCTAGTTTAATTTGAGTTGCTACATCAAAGCTATTGCGCTGTTCATAAATATCTGCAAGGAAAGTATTGCGTTTGTCTCCTAATTCTGCTAAGGAGATTAAAGCATTAAGTTGCAGCTGCCTTTTACAGAGTAGTTGTTTACAAAAGTCGTATTCTCCGGGGTTTGCCAGAACTTTTTGTAAATAAGCTTTCAGGCTAGATACCATTGCAGAATCGACTAAATTAGGGAACACCTGACTAGCTTTAGCCAAAGATTCACCCGTATAGGAAGAAACCCAAGGGTCGGATTTTTCTTGTCCAGGGAAAGCAGCAAAACCACCATCAGCTATTTGGAGTTTTTGTAATTTTTCAATTGCTTGAGTCGCTTGTTGGCTAGGATTAAATTCTGCAAAGTTCTGACCGTATTTTTGGGTAATAGTTTGCAAATTAGCAGCAATTATTAACTGACTCGCCGCCGGTTCTGTGAATGGTAAATCATCATCTTCTAAAACTTGTTTTGCTGGTGCTTTAATTTCTGGAATCAAAGTACTCGCCAACTGAATATCTAAACCTCCCGCATCAGGGAAGGTATTTTTATCAACATTCAGGGGAATCTTCACCTGTTTTTCAGTGACACCAGATTCAACGACTTGTTCTGTAATTTCAATTGGCTTAATTTCCAAAGGTACTTCAAAAGCATCTGCGGCTGTACTATTTAGCTGAGTCGTAAAGCGAACTTTACCAACTCCCACACTATCCGCCAGCATGGGAAAACGATAAGCGTGAGTTGCGGATTCAGCTTTGATTTGTAAAGAAGTAGCTGTGGGGTTTTTCTCAGCAAACTTCACCGTACCGCTAAGTTCGCCATTAATTGAGAGATTTCCTGTATTCCCGGTGTTATTAGTTACAGATAAACCAGCAAGGATGCGATCGCCTGGACGGGCAAACTGTGGCAAGATGGCATTAGTTAGCAGTGGCTTGGTGCTGATAAACGTCGCATCGCCATTACCAAAACGCAGATTTCCATCGGTGGCGACAGCCATAACTCGCCATGTAGTTAAGTCATCCGGGAGTTTAAAAGTTATCTGTGCATTCCCATTTGCATCGGTGAGGACAGAACCGTTGTAGTAAGCTAAGGCTTGAAAATCGGTGCGAGTGCGAGTATTGGCTGCACCAGTTGAGAAACCACCGCCATAACCCCAACCTTTCGGTTTAGCTACATCTTGTGCTTGTAATATGACATCTGGGCGATTATCGCTAAAGCGCGTAGAAATTGGCTGTTCTGCATAAACTGTATCTACCAAATCTGGCGGACGATAACCAGAAAGTTGTAACACCGCCTCGTTTACCACCATGACAGTAAACTGTCCTTTGGTGGGGTTTCCTTGATTGTCCTTCAATTCTAGTTGTACCGTTTCCTCTGCACCAGGTTCTAATGATGCTTGCACTGGTTTAACTTGCAGTTTTAAATACTTATCTTCTAAATTCACTTTAAAAGGTGTAAAACCAATCTTCACCAAGTTATCTAAACTTCCCGCTTCCACTTGGTTGATGGGTTTACCTTGTCTTACTAAGACAGCTTCAATGGCTGCATTTGGCAACATTTCTGGTGTAACTTGAAACTGAATTTGTGGTGCGCCTCCCTGAACTTTGATAATCTGCTGATAAAGGGGTTTATCTTTAATCACAGCAAAGTATAATTCTGCATCTGGATATGGAGATTGAATTAGTGCAGTAGCCGTGTCACCAGGTTTAAACTCTTTTTTATCTAATTTAACTTCTAAGACATCATCTTCCTTAGAACCCCAAAATACCGGATTTTCTCCAGTTGCCCAAATTTGTAAATCTGTGGCACTTAATTCGCCTTTGGCATCGCTAAAATTAACTCTAATCCGATATGAAGCGGATTCCGGTGCTGTTAAACTTACCGATTGTGGATTACTTGCAGATGTAATTTCTGCTTGTCCTACTGTTTTATATTCAACTTGATTTTTTGGAGTTCGGCTACCTTCCACTAACTGCGTGACACTGCTATATTTAATCTGTTGTAATTCCAGACGCACCCGTTGACCGGTGATTGGTTTTCCTGTAGGGTCAGTAACAATCACTTCAATCGGGAAAGGCTTATTAGCATCAGCGATGAAATTACTTTTTAACCCGATGAGACGATTACTGGGTAAGGCTGTAAATGTTTTGGAATTCGCTACCGACAGATTAGAAACATCTGCAACTTGCACATCCACCTGGTAAGTCATCGGATATGGTAAATCATTAGCCACATTTACAGTTTGACTACTTTTACCATTAGCATCTAGTTGGGCATTAATTTGCAATACATCAGTAGATATAGTAGGGGTTTCCTCCGGCCATAACCATTGCCTACCAAAAGTAAATCCCTCCCAACCTTTAGGAACAAAATCAGTCTGCTGGCGAGTGATAAAATATTTTACTTCTCCACCTTCTACAGGTGCGCCAAACAAATAATTGCTTGTAGCATTAATATTAACTTTCTCGTCAATGAGAGCAAATTCTTTATCTAAGTTGAGTTCGACTTTAAAATTGGGTGGTTTAAACTCAGCTACCCGAAATTCTCCAGAAATTTCTTGTCCATTTTTACCTTTAGCCTGGATTGTATAGTAGCCTAAGCGCTGAGTAGTTTTGATTGGCAGTTCCAGAGAAAAACTGCCAAATTCATTTGTGGTTTGCGTACCTAAGCTGGTTTTTTGCCCATCGGGATTTACCAAAGTTAATTGGTAGGCAGCATTTTTGTCTTGCTGAATCGCACCATTTTGTAAATAGTCTGCAAAACCAGTTAACCAAGCCTTTTCGCCTGGTTGATATAACTGTCTATCCGAGAAAATTATCCCGCGCGATTGTGGCTTTTTATCTTGCCAACCCGCATCAATACCGTAGCCATAAACACCGCTATATTCTTCAGTTCTAGCAAATGCCCAATCTTGATTTTCACGGGCAATTACTAATAACTGTGGTGATTTGCTAGAACTTTCATTCCCAGCATAACATTGCTGTAATCCTTCACGAGCAATTCTAAAAATTCCATTGTCATCAGTTTTACCTGTTGCACAAGGTAAAGGTTCGGGGCGAGATTTTGCTTGTAATTTTGATTGATAAATTTCAACGGCAGCCGCTTTAACTGGTGAACCATCTGTAAGATGATTGATGCGAATTAACCCTGACTCAGGAAACCACTGAGTAAATACGCCCAAATTTGTCAATTCAACTAAGCCATAAGTCGTAGGTTCGCGCCACAGTTCCTTCCCATTCTCCTGATATTTATTCGTGCGGGCTTGAACTCCATAAGCTAACATCCCTGTAGCAGCACTAATTTTTTCTCGCAAAGGAACGGCAATATCAACTGATTGATTTTTCTTACCCGATACCTTAAAGCTTTGCCATTCAGAAGGTTGTGGTAATAACTCACTACTATTATTAAAATAAACTAAATCTGTCGGTTGAACTACTCGATAAGCGGCTTTATATTTAGATTCTGGCAGATTTCCCGTACTAATATTTAGCTGTAAATCTTTACTTGTAGGGAAAATATTCAAATCTGATGGTACCCAGATATCTCCAGCTAAATCTCCAGTGTCATATTTAAGTGTGACGGGTTTACCCAAAGTCTGCCCAAACTTATCTTTGAGATTTTCGCCGATAGTAATTGTATAAGTCTTGGCGGGTTCTAGCGCATAAGGATTGATGCCGACAATTTTATCTTCATCATTAACTTGCAGAATTCTCGAAATTTCTTTTGGTGCGGGATTGATGGTAATGTTTTCTTTAGCTGAATCTGCTAATAAAACGTTATTAAATTCTAGCTGGGGACTGCCTTTAACAAATCTTCCAAATGTTCCGCCTGAATCTGGCTGCCCGTAAAAGTTAATTTTCTGAAATGCTAAAGGCGAATAAGTTGCTAACTTAGTGGCAAATTCTTTCTCTGTAGGTAGATTGCCATAAGCAGGACGTATGCCTGGAGAAAATACTAGCCGATAACTAGTTGCTTTTTCTAGATTTTGCTGTGGATTGAGGTTATAAATCCAATTGCGTGCTGAAGGGTCAAATTTTTCTAAAGGGTCTTCTTCATTTTTTAATGGTTTTTCTTCTTTGTTTAATTCAACTTTAAAACCTGTACCTTTACTTTTACCTTCGGGAATTAGCTGTAAATGTTCTTGTACAGAAGTTAAATCCAATTCAACATTTGAAGTAAACTGTAACTTCTGTTGTAAATCAATTGGTTCGATATCAGCCTTCTCTATGGGATTGACACCGGGTAAATTAGTCAGTTTGATAGATTCAGTGTTGAAAGTCCAAGGCAAATCTTTGTCTAGGCGATGATTTTTTAAATCGGCTAAACCTGCTTTGAGAGTGACTTGAAATCTTGTCGCTATTGGCAAAGCTTTCTCAGCTTGAAAACCTACCATGCGCGGTGTTAAAAAGCGAAATTGACCGGGTAAAGGCGGCCAAAGGGCAAATTTTTGTAATATTTTTTGCTGTTCTGGACTATCAAGATTTTCAACTGGGATTAAAGCTTCTTTAAAACGGATGCGGATTTGGTTGAGGGGTTTTGCATCTGCAATGGGACTAATTTGTTCAATCCAGTCTGGTAATTTTGGTGGTGTGAGTGAGGAAACTGCTGGGAGTTGTTCTTTACTTGAGTTGATACCAAAAAAATTACACCCTGCCATCCCTAATATAAATGTAAAGAGAAGGAGAAAGTGTATTGTTCTCTTCCGGCTTGAAGAACGCCTAATTTTTTTTAAAGAACTGCCAATAACCCTAAAAAGGCGATAGGTTATTTTATGCTGGAAACGCAGTACAACTCTGATAATCATTTTTCTAGTAATTAAAAATAAAAAATTCATGCACTATAGCAAATCAGAACTTGCATTACCTGATGGAGTCGGAAATGCCAACATTAATAAAGGATGCAAGATAACTAGTTATTTTTACACAAGCTGCGGAGGTAACGTATGTTTATTTACATAAATAACTAATCTAGTGTTATTGTTCCAAAAATAACTACAATTCTTAACTATAAAGAAGTATTTAAATTTCGCAAACATTAATTTACATCTGCTCAGTTAGTAAAAATTAATTATTAAGGATTTGAAATATTTACTGATGTAGATGTAATCGCTGCGTCAAGATTAAGGTAGGTTTTCTTGGGCAGGGATTCCCTGATGAAACTCATTTTACGATCGCTACTCAAACTTAAGCGCACTAGTAAAATTATCCTAGCTGTGCTGTTAATCTGTCTGGTGGTACGCTTACTCCCTTATTTTGCGCCCATTCGGGCCGCAGATATTGCCCAAAATCAGTTGGCAATGCAATTTAGCGATCGCAATGGTTTACCATTAGGAACATTGCTCACCCGTGACCAAGAACATACATCAGTAGTACCCCTAAATCAGGTTTCGCCCCAGTTTATCCATGCTATTTTAGCCGCCGAAGATGGCAGCTTTTATCATCATGGGGCCTTGGATATGAAAGCTGTTATCCGCGCCAGCAAAGAAGCCATCCACGCGAAACGTATTGTTTCTGGCGCTTCCACAATTACTATGCAGTTGGCGCGGATGTTACAACCCGTCCCGCGTACTCTGTCAGGTAAAATGCAAGAGATTTGGCTATCTTGGCGGTTAGTAGCAGGGATGAATAAAGATGAAATTCTCTCTGCATATATCAATCGCCTCCCAATGGGCGGGAATATATATGGTGTGGAAGCAGCCGCGCAGACTTATTTTTCCATCCCTGCTAGTGAATTGAATCTTGCTCAAGCTAGTTTGTTGGCTGCTATTCCCAATAATCCCACATATTTCAATCCTTACGAACATTGGGAACGGCTGAAGCAGCGGCAAAAATACGTCCTTAATCGGATGATACAGGAAAAGTATATTAGTGGAGCGATTGCTACCCGAACACACACCGAAAAAGTTGTGTTTCAATCTCGCCAGCGGGGAATTATCGCTGCACCACACTTTTTATTTTGGTTAGCCAATCAGTTTGATAAGACGCAAACAGAACAAAATTCCCCCATCCGCACGACTATAAATCGCCCTTTGCAGCAGTTTGTCGAAGCACAGGTACAGCAGATAATTTCTTCCCTAGCCGCTAACAATGTTCATGATGCAGCTGCGTTGGTGATTGATAACCAGACTGGTGAAGTTTTGGCTTATGTCGGTTCACCTGATTACTTTAATGAAGCCAAACTGGGACGCAATGATGGAGTGCAAGCGCTACGTCAACCAGGTTCTACCCTCAAGCCTTTTGTCTATGAACTAGCTTTAGAAAAAGGTTTAATTCGCCCAAACACCATTTTGGCAGATGTACCCGCCCATTATGCAATTCCCGGCGCGAAACTTTACAGCCCCACAGATTACACCGAAAGATTTCTTGGCCCGGTGCGGGTGCGAATCGCTTTAGCAAATTCTTTAAATGTACCTGCAATAAAGGTGTTAGAAAAAGTTGGTGTGGAAACTTTTTTAGAACGACTGCATCAACTGGGATTTGAACACCTCAATCAAACTCCAGAACATTATGGTTTAGGTTTGACTCTAGGTAGTGGCGAAGTCAGTCTTTGGGAATTAGCCCGTGCTTACCTGACCATAGCACGACAAGGAGAGGCGATTCCTTTAGTAAGCACATTTTCCAATTCCCCAATTCAAAATCGTTCGACTGAGCAAAGTCAAAGTCCCAAATCTCAAATCGTTCGACTGAGCGTTCGCGTAGCGTCTCGGAGAGAAGTCGAAGTCCAAAATCCGACAATATGGCAATTAATCACCAATATACTCAGTGACAGCTATGCTCGTGCAACAGCATTTGGTGTAGACTCGGTGTTAAATTTACCCTTTCCTGTTGCTGTTAAAACTGGCACTTCTTCCAATTTTCGTGATACTTGGACTGTTGGCTTCACCACAGATTATACCGTCGCTACTTGGGTAGGCAATTTTAACGGTGAACCGATGCGACAGGTTTCAGGTGTGACGGGCGCAGCACCTTTATGGAATCGAATTATGTTACATCTGCACGAACATCAAGAACCAGCAGCTTTTCCATCTCCAAAAGGTTTAGTGCAATTACCTGTTTGTGCAATTTCTGGATTACGACCCACACCAGATTGTACCTCAGTGGTGCAAGAATATTTCTATCCTGAAGATAAAAGTAATTACGAACGTGACAATCAATTCAATTTACCACCAGAGTATGATGAATGGTTAGCAAAACAACAGCAGTCAAATTTTACTTCTACCAGTTTGAGAATTTTATCTCCGCATCATGGCGATTTATTTTTAGTTTATCCTGGTGAAGAAGCACAGCAAAAACTCGAATTTAAGCTAGCGGGAAATAAATCTAGACCAGTGGAGTGGTGGTTAAATGGCGAAAAGTTAGATACAAACTCAGCTAATTCTTTATTTTGGAATTTGCGTCCTGGTAAGTGGACTTTGGAAGCGAAAAGCGGGGAAATGAGTGACAAGATAACTTTTCAGGTGGAGTTAGCTAATGTTAAACCTACGCGTCGAGGATTTTCTATTAGTAATAATTAAAATAGCAAAAATGCCTCTCTATCAATGGGTAACTATTTAACGTGTCTGCTTGATAGGAATCTCAATGATAAACTCTGTACCCTTACCAGGTAGAGAAATACACTGAATTTTTCCTTGATGTTTTTCCACTATAATCTCGTAACTAATAGATAATCCTAAACCAGTACCTTTACCTATAGGTTTAGTAGTAAAGAAAGGGTCAAATAATCTAGCTTGATCTTCTTCAGTTATTCCTAAACCATTATCTTTTATACTAATAATTACAAACTCTTCATTTTTAACTTGAGTATGAATAATAATAGAATTAAGCTGTCTTTCAATATCTCCTTTTAAACACTCTACTTCCCGTTGATGTAAAGCATCAATAGCGTTACTGAGAATATTCATAAATACTTGATTTAATCCTCCTGCATAACATTCAACAAGAGGTAAATCACCATAATCTTTGATAATTGCAATTTCCTGCTGTTTATGATTTTCTTTGAAACGATACTGTAAAATTAATAGGGTGCTATTAATTCCTTCATGAATATCAACAAATTTCATTTCTGCTTCATCAAGGCGTGAGAAGTTACGCAAAGTTAGTACAATTTCGCGAATACGTTCAGTACCAACTGCCATTGATGATAATATTTTTGGCATATCATCAACAATAAACTCTAAATCTATTTCATTAATTAGAGTAGTTATTTCTGGTTTTTCACTAGAACATTGTTGCTGATACAGTTTAATTAAAGTTAGTAATTGCTGACTATATTCTCTAATATGTATCAGATTACCATAAATAAAATTAACTGGATTATTGATTTCATGAGCAACACCAGCAACTAGCTGACCTAATGAAGACATTTTTTCAGTTTGAATAAGTTGTACTTGAGTGTGTTGCAATTCTTGCAGTGTATTTTGTAACTGAACATTTTTATGTTTTAATTTTGCCGTTCTCTCCGCAACTTGCATTTCCAATCGAGAATTTGTTTCTTCTAAAGCGGCTTGAGCAATTTTTTTAGCTTTTAAGTATTGCTGTAATAAATGCAATACTAAAAGCCATGCCGGAATCAACATTGCTAAACTTATAATAGACTCCGAAATTGCCCATAGGATTCTTTGATAATATTCATCAACTTTCTGCTGTAATTGAAGCGATATATTAGACTTTCTTTTCATCACCCCATCAGCATAAATTTGCTTCTGAGTTTCATATTCGCGGCTAAAAAGTAGTTGTTGTGCTGTCTCTTTTTGATTTTTCTTAACTAAATCAAAAGATTGATATTCCATTGCGACTAGGCGCTGATTAGCAGCATCAATTTTCTTAGCATCCTCATTTTTATATGCTTTAGGAGCTAGTTTAATCGATTCTTTAATAGCAATATCAAGCTTAGGTTCAAATTGGCGATATCGTTGTTCCCAAATAGTGTTTCCTGTAGCAGCATTCATGCGGGCTGACATGGTTAGTACTTCATCAAAATAAGTAATTTTATCACTTAATATTTGAAGTTTAAATTCATTTTTAGTAATACTATTGAAGTTATAATATGCTTGCAAGTTTAGCCAAATTTGAGGAATGAATAAGAGCAGAGTAAGCAGTACTGTGACGGTTATTAGTTGAGAGGAAGCAAATCTCAGTTTATAAGGTAGGTGCATTTTAATACTCTTTTTTTAGATATATTTTAATTAATTTTTGTCGCCATTAATACTCTTGCATAAGTCTAGATTCATCAGTATTGATACCGAAAAAGTTTCTCAAAAATCCTATGGTTTCATTTTGGTAAATTTCAAAGTCAATTTCATTTATTTGTTTAATTTTAATCTTTCTGCCATAAACAAATCCTAATTTAAAACTCATGAAGTCTAGCCTGGAAAAATTATAAGGAACTGGATATATAAATTTAGCAAAGAATTGATAGATGAACAAATGTAATTGGTTGGTCTTTAAGTCATTACCCATTGTAAATCCTATGACAAAAGCTTCATCTTGAGAAGAAATCCCTCTATCTAAAAGTATGTGAATATAATCATGATGGAGCAGACTAATTTTTCCAGGTAATGCCATTATGCTATTAGGATTCTCTAGCAGCCAAATGACAAAAGGCATTTTCGGCTTACCATGTAACCTAAATACTAATGAATGTGCTTTTTTCAAATT
Source organism: Nostoc sp. EspVER01 (assembly GCF_034530635.1). Lineage (NCBI taxonomy): Bacteria > Bacillati > Cyanobacteriota > Cyanophyceae > Nostocales > Nostocaceae > Nostoc > Nostoc sp. EspVER01. The sequence goes on along the minus strand of NZ_JAVRCS010000019.1, from coordinate 112,739 downwards.
CATTTGAGCGATATCTATTTGAAAAGCTTTATCTAAATTAAAAGCCATATTATGTATATTTATAATCAAACAACTAACTTATTAATATTTGTTTTTCTTATAATTTGTCTATAATTCTCAACAAAATTATTTTGATTTTTATAATTAAGTATATAAAAAATAATTTTACATAAAATTCCAGTATTATCACTGAGGCTTGTGCTAAGAGCAAAAGCATCTAAATGAAAAATCATCGACTGAGATATAGCAATCCTATTTGATTTGTGAAAATGCGCGGTTCCAGATCCCCTACTTCTCGAAGAAGTAGGGGATCTAATTCTTCACAAATGATTTAGGATTGCTATAAATTGCTGCAACTCTGCTGTGAAAAAAGATGTTGCTGCAATAGCTCGATCGCGCTTTGTTGATGGACTATTTCTCACAGTCTTGAATTCAATGAATGCGTTGCTCGATACAAGTAACGAATTAGATACCGGAAAGTGTCAAACTAAATATGAAGTTTATAGAAAAACTGCAAACTCAAACCATGACTCAGCAACCAACTGATTTAGACAAAAAAGCTGTATTTGAGCAGTTGTGGGAGATTACAAAGGAACTCCGCCAAAAATTAGAGGCTCGTTTTCAGTTACATCCAGACCCTTCTGTAGAAAATTTACAGCAATACAGCAGTCTTGATGGCAACATGAAGGGTTCGCTGACTGCTTTTTCCGGGAAGGAAATTGACTGGCTAGTGCATTCGTGGTTGGGAAACCCGGAAAAATCAAACTTTGGGACTATGCGTCTCACTACTTGGTTGAAGTCCCATATTCAGGTTCCTCATTTGGCCTTCGAGTTTGGCACACTTCCAAATATTTTCTTTTATATAGATTACATTCCCCGAACTGAGCTTTTAACCGATTTGGCATCTCTAGATCGCTACTATGAGCCAGTTAATGAAACATTCTTAAAGTTACAGCAAGATTCGCGGCTCAAGGTATTTACTAGCAAAAGTGCGTATATTCGCCTATTTCAATCGCCTGTTAGCTTGTGTTACACAGGCGCACCTACTTTTGAAACTCTCGAACTAACTCGCACACTTGCACACGAAACACTCGATCGCTGGTTAACTTGGGTAGATGCAGCTGAACCTGTGCCAGAAGATGCACGAGAAACTTTAGCTGCTCGTGATTTAGCGCTCCGCCGTATCAGTGCTGAACGCGATCCAGGTAATAAATTTGCCGCACAGATATTTGGCTCCGAATTGACAGAGAAACTTGTGCGATCGCTCTGGGGTGGCGATCGCATTCTCTAAATTAGTCATTTGTCATTGGTCATTTGTCATTAGTCACTTGTGCTGAGTTTCGACTGCGCCGTAATCAAGCGACTTGTGCCGAGCGAAGTCGAGGTAAGTCGAGATTCAACTACCGCGTAGTCATTGGCGTAGCCTCTCGTAGAGAAGTATTGGTCATTTGTTATGACTCTCAATCTTCTATGTCCACTAATTTAGAATCATACTGCGCTTTAGCATCGCAAGTTACCTGTTATGCAATCAACCTTCACTTGCGATCGCCAATCACACTTTTACCCTGCTAATACTATGCTGGAAAGAGAAGTAGACCGCAAACACAGCAAACCACCATTGAGTGCTTAAGCAACTGGGGATGATTTGAATTTGGGAATGGAAATTGGGGATTAGGAAGTAATAACAAATGACAAATGACAAATGACAAATGACAAAACCAATAGAAGTCCGCAATCCCCGAACTGGAAAATTTGACTACGTAATTATCCCGCAGCCTCCAAGGTTGGTGGTACAGCAATGTAAGCGGACGCGTCGGGCACAAGTTCGCTGGCAGAAATTGGGCTTAGAGGGGAGAATTGAAGCTTTACAGCAGTGGAAAGATGCGATCATATCTGGACGCGATCGCCTCACGGAAGCTTTGGTAAATGATACAGGAAGATTGTCAGCCTCGGTATTAGAAATAGACTCCTTACTCTCCAGCATTGATCGCTGGTGTCGGTTAGCACCGGAATTGCTGCAAGAATCGGCAAAAAATACAGCCATTCCCTTTATTGCCTTGCAACAAACATCTGTTCCTTATCCCTTAGTTGGGGTAATTAGCCCGTGGAATTTTCCGCTGTCACTGTCTACTGTTGATACCATTCCGGCATTGTTGGCAGGTTGTGCTGTCATTGTCAAACCCAGTGAAATCACTCCCCGCTTCGTAGCACCACTGATTACAGCACTCAATACTGTTCCCAAATTGCACGAGGTATTAACTTTTGTGGAAGGAGCAGGTGCAACCGGATCTACTTTAATTGAAAATGTAGATTTGGTATGTTTTACAGGCAGTGTCGCCACAGGGAGAAAAATTGCACAGGCAGCTGCAAAACAGTTTATTCCAGCTTTTTTGGAATTAGGAGGAAAAGATCCTGCGATCGTTTTAGAATCAGCCAATTTAGAATTAGCAACCTCAGCAATCTTGTGGGCTTCCGTCGCCAACACCGGACAGTCATGCCTCTCAATTGAGCGAATTTACGTTGCAGACTCCATATTTGAAAAGTTTTACCATCAACTAGTAGCCAAAGCACATCGCCTTGAGCTAGCCTATCCCACAGTCGAAAGTGGAGAAATTGGCCCGATCGTTGCCGAAAGACAAGCAGCCATTATTAGCGATCATCTCATAGATGCAGTTGAAAAAGGAGCAGTAATTCACTGCGGCGGTGTCATCGAGGATTTAGGTGGGGGTTGGTGGTGTCGTCCAACAGTGCTTACCCAAGTTAATCATTCCATGAAAGTGATGACCGAAGAGACTTTCGGCCCCATTATGCCAATAATGCCCTTTTCTACAGTAGAGGAAGCGGTGTCTTTAGCAAATGATTCAATCTATGGATTAAGTGCTGCTGTATTTGCCTCGGAAATAGAAGCCTTAGAAGTTGCCCACCAGATAGATGCAGGTGCGATTAGTATCAATGATGCTGGACTCACCGCCATCATGCACGAGGGAGAGAAAAATGCCTTCAAATTCTCCGGTATGGGAGGTTCACGCATGGGTGTGGCGGCGCTGAAACGGTTTATGCGAAAAAAAGCTATTTTGATCAAAACTAACGCTACTAATGACCCTTGGTGGTTTGGGAATGGGGAGTGACCAATGCCATCATCACCATGCAACTCATTACCGTAACTAATAATTTATCGAAAGCCTAAAAGCCTGCCCTTGAAAGGTGGGGTTCTTCGGGTTTAATAAGCAATCAAGCGGACATGATATGATTCTGAACTTCAAGCTCAAGCTCGGAGAATTCTGGATGCGATCGCTTTCATTCCTTTTGAACAATGCCAAACCTTGACCTGTGAATTTGGCAGTATTCCGGCTCGTCCTGGCATCTATGCAATCAGGCACAGAACTGACGGATTGCTGTACATCGGTAAAACCAAAAGCTTGCGGGGGCGTTTCAGTGGTGGACACAAAGCTTTTTTGTGGGCGTGGCTCGATAAGTATAACGATGAAGATGTGCGAATCGCAGTGCAATTGATTTCACATTGGGAAAACCCTACGTTACTATTGGAGCTAGAAGCCATTATTTTAAGAGCTACCGAACCTCCTTACAACGTCCAAATTCCAACCGAAGGGTAGTAAAGCGATGCAAGCAAAACTCCAAGAGCAACTTTCCCCCAATGATGCCGAAGTTATTTTGGGATGCTTACCTGAACGAATTCACGCCGCTCTAATTACTCGTGCTACTAAAATTGAATATCCAATCGAAGCAGTTATTGAGATGGCGATCGCAAGTTTTCTCGATACAGAGGCATTGGGTTTTGCAGATTGCAAGCCAGGGCGTGGACAATAAAAGCGTCAACTGGCGATCGCAAGCGGCGGGACTGACGAAAGATATTGGTGTGGATACAGAAGAACATTAGAAGCCGACGATAAATGCGTAGGCGTAGCCTGCCGCAGGCATCGTTTGAAAAAAAAGCGGAATTCGTTATGCTTCACATCAAGTTATAATTTCATTTCTCCCCTCAAAGATAAACGCTTATTATTCTCCAGTCCGCGCAGGTGGTCACTGAGCCGGTCGTTGTGCGGACTTTGTTTGTGTAGCCAAGACTTCCAGTCGTTAGGCTTTTATCTCCAATCTCAAGTTAGTAAGGTACATACATGGCCAAAGGTGACAAAATAAACTTTTCTACCCCTAGCGGGTTTCCAGAATTTCTTCCTAGCGAAAAGCGTCTAGAATTATATTTGCTAGATATCATCCGTAGAGTTTTTGAAAGCTATGGATTTACGCCCATCGAAACACCTGCTGTAGAACGTTTAGAAGTGCTACAAGCTAAAGGAAATCAAGGCGATAATATCATTTATGGAATTGATCCTATATTGCCACCAAATCGACAAGCCGAGAGAGATAGATCGGGCGAAACAGGTTCGGAAGCAAGAGCTTTGAAGTTCGATCAAACAGTTCCTTTAGCGGCGTATATTGCCCGTCACCTGAATGAATTAACCTTTCCCTTTGCCCGCTACCAAACCGATGTAGTTTTTCGGGGAGAACGGGCAAAAGATGGGCGTTTTCGTCAGTTCCGTCAGTGTGATATTGATGTAGTTGCGCGTCGTGAACTCAGCTTGCTCTATGATGCTCAGATGCCTGCAATTATCACTGAAATATTTGAAGCAATTAATATTGGTGATTTTCTGATTCGCATCAATAACCGAAAAGTTCTTACTGGCTTCTTTCAATCATTGGGAATTGCTGAAAATCAAATTAAATCTTGTATTGGTATTGTTGATACTCTAGAAAAGATTGGTGAAAGTAAAGTCAAACAAGATTTAGAAAAAGAAGAAATTGCCGCAGAACAGTCACAAAAAATTATTGAGTTTATTAAAATTGACGGTTCCGTTGATGAAGTCTTAGATAAGCTCAAGCACCTCGCCCAAAATCTGCCAGAAACCGAGCAATTGAGTTTAGGAGTTACCGAATTAGAAACAGTAATTGCTGGGGTGCGTAATCTTGGAGTTGCCGAAAACCGTTTCTGTATTGATTTATCCATTGCCCGTGGTCTTGATTACTATACTGGCACAGTTTACGAAACAACTTTATTAGGACATGAAGCTTTAGGTAGTATTTGTTCTGGCGGGAGATATGAAGAATTAGTCGGGGTCTTTTTGGGCGAAAAAATGCCTGGTGTTGGTATTTCTATCGGCTTAACTCGTTTAATTAGTCGTTTGTTAAAAGCTGGTATTCTAAATACCTTATCTGCTACACCAGCCCAAGTGATGGTAGTGAATATGCAAGAAGATTTAATGCCCACTTATTTAAAAGTTTCTCAACATCTGCGTCAGGCGGGAATTAATGTGATAACTAACTTTGATAAGCGTCCCTTGGGTAAACAATTTCAATTAGCAGACAAGCAAGGAATTCAATTTTGCGTAATTATTGGTTCTGAAGAAGCAGCAGCGCAAAAGTCATCGCTCAAAGATTTGAAAACAGGGGAGCAAGTAGAAGTGCTACTAGAAAATTTAGCTGAGGAAGTTAAAAGAAGACTTAAGTAGCTAGGTATAATTCAACATAAAATAAAATCCTATTTTGGAGTCAGCGATTTATCGCTCAAAGCAAGGATTATAAGGACTAAAGTCCTTACCGTTCTCCTAATGGAACGTGAGTTCGACGGATAGAAAAGCCCAAAAAGTTAGCTAGATATGAATTTGCTTAATTGGGTAGGCGAAGTGCGATGGCTACGCCCGCCGCAGGCATCGCTAAGATTAATTGAACCCCAATACGGTTTAATTAGTGCCAAGGTTCTCTATTGCTACTGGGTGATAATGCCCATTTGTAACAACCGCCACCAGATTGACCAAGCCCACCATCACAACTATCTAGTGCATAACAGTCTGTCTTAGATGCTACCCAACCAGCAGGAACCCAATTAAATTGCCCAGAGGTATTTTCCATCCAATAACAGGAAAACCAAGGCTCTCGATTTGCCTGAGCGTCTGTTGCCCATTTGTAACAACCGCCGCCAGATTGGCCAAGCCCACCATCACAACTATCTAGTGCATAACAGTTTTGCTTCGATGATACCCAACCAGCAGGAACCCAATTAAATTTCCCAGAGTAATTTTCCATCCAATAACATCCGTTTGTAGCAGCCGAACTATGTTCTACTGCGTTAAATCCCGAAACGACCAACATCAAGCTGGATAAAGGAAAAACTAAAATAGACTGAATTATCTTTTTTTTCATGGTTTACATCTAATTGATGAATAAAGCCCTATCACTTGCAGTGAAAGCATCTTGGCTTTGCTGATTAAGAGTATGAATTGATCTCATGCAGAGCCGCAGAGTCTCAGAGAGTAAAAGTTTGAAATCTTTGATTTTTTAATTTCATACTTCAATTCAGTACTCAGATTTCTCAGCAACTATGAACAAAACGGAGGGGAAAAACTGCTAAAATTCTTATAAAATAAGCATTTCAGCGATTTTAAAGTATGATTGCACCGGAACCGCTCAATAATCCAGAGAAAACTGCTCAGTCAAAAGCCTGAAATGGCGTAAAATCTTTCTGAACTGCTAGGTTGCCCCGATTTATTGAACGGATACTTTTCAAACATCCTCTATTTTGAAAGCTACAACAAGAATGTGAGGAACTTGTGAAGAAATAGCTGGTTATTACGCGGATTTCACACCAACTTTGAAAAACCAAGGGTAGACCCTGCTACCTGCCCAGGATTATTTGGTTCAATTGCCGCATCGTCGTAGCGTTGATCTGCGGTAGCAGGCATTGTAACAGTGATAGGATGTCAAGCATGGGCGGATTGTAGCTTTTGAGTTGCCGTTTGGGAAGACAACAACTCTACTACAGAGCGCCCAACTCTCTCTTCATACTCTTTTTTTGGCTAAGGTATTGTTAACTGAACCGTATTGTCATATACCCTACTTATTTGGAAGTCATTTATGAGTTTATCGGATGTCCCTAATCTCTGGGTTCCTGTAGCACTTTTAGGTTTCATTGTTATCGCTGCTGTATTTTTCAGCCGCAGCAATTGATATTTAAAGGATTACAGTTGAGGTAGAGGTTCAGTTGTATGTTTGCTGTTGTCACACCCGATACAATCCATTTGCCCCCAGGTGCGGTAGTACGCCTACCTGGAAGTTGGCAAGATTATCATGTTTAAAAATTGCCTACGAGCGTAATACTAGCGCTGCTATTCGGGAATTACGGCAGAAATTGGCAAGTGAGAATTAAATATTTTGATTTTGCGAGTGCAGAGAATCTTCATCAACGGCGGCTACTTGGTACGATAAAGTACAGAGCCTCACAACTTAACTCTCAAATAAATAGAAAAGGAATGCGTACATGGGAAAAGGGAGATTAGAAGCATTCAGCGATGGGGTGATTGCCATCATCATCACCATCATGGTGCTGGAAATCAAAGTACCGCATGGGTTGGATTTAGCTGCGCTACGCCCACTAATCCCGGTATTTCTGAGCTATGTACTGAGTTTTATTTATATCGGCATCTACTGGAACAATCACCATCACCTACTACAAGCAGTCCGACAGGTTAATGGGCGTATCCTTTGGGCCAATTTGCATCTGCTGTTTTGGTTGTCATTAATCCCCTTCGTCACTGGTTGGATGGGCGAGAATCACTTTGCTCCCATACCAGTTGCCCTTTATGGTACGGTGTTGTTGTTGAATGCGATCGCTTACTTCATTCTTACCCGCACCCTGATTTCTCACCACGGCAAAGATTCGACTCTAGCGATCGCAGTTGGTGAAGATTTCAAAGGAAAATTATCAGTAGTTGTCTATGCTGTAGCAATTCCACTTGCCTTAATGAACTCATGGTTTGCCTGTGCATTATACGCTTCAGTCGCAGTCATCTGGCTGATCCCCGATCGTCGCATTGAGAAAACCCTCACACCCTAAACTAATTACGAATTACGAATTACGAATTACCTACAAGTGCAATACCTAAACACAAAAAATATCAAAACTGCAAAACCAGTCGCGGCATAAAACACACTACTAATTCCGCCAAAACCAAAGGCATAACCCATCAATAACGGGCCTAATGTTTGTCCTAATCCATAGAATGTCCCGTTTACCGATATAATCGTCGCCAAATATTCTCTTGGTGCTAAATCTGCTAAAAGCGTTTGGCTGCTAGGAAAACCGATACCAAGTCCAATCCCAAAAATTGTACTTGGAATTAATAGTAACCAGATATTTGACACAAAGGGAACTATTAACATTGCTAATGCATAGAAAACATAAGATGCACTAATTAAAGTTGTGGCGGGAAATCTTCTCGCTAATCTACCTAACTGGGAAGATGTAATCGTAATTGCCACGGAAACACTAGAAAGGAGCAATCCAATAATTGTGGGTGGCGCTTTAAAGGTATCGTTAATCAGTTGTGGTAAATATGTGACATAAGCACCGTAAAGAAAAACAAAGTTAGCAGCACTGGCAATAAAAATTCCAAATAGCTGACGATTTTTCAGAACTTTTATGGCATTGCTCAAATACTCTTTGAGGTTACGCTCGCCTTTTGGTTCGGGATTCTTAAGTGCAAACAACACCAACAACCCAAGAGGAATCGCTAATATCGGCAACATGAAGGGATAATACCAGCCCATTGTAGCTAATGCACCACCGATTATTGGATAACTTGATGTGCCGACACTGCTGATACTGGCATTGTAACCCATTGCCGTAGTCCGTCTGTCTCCTGTGTATAAATCGCCGATTAAGGTGATACTCAAAGAAAGCAAAGAAGCAGCACCAATTCCTTGCAGCAAACGCAACCATAGTAATAAATTAAAATCACGGGCGAAGGCGCAAGCAGTACCAGCCATGCCAAATATAAATAGCGAAGGAACAATAATTATCTTTCTGCCCAATCTATCGGCAAGAATACCAATAATTGGCCCTAAAATCAGAGATGGGAATGTAAATGCTGTAATCAACAAACCCAAATTTTTCGGGTTAATATTTAAATCTTTAGCTAACTTAGGAAAAGCCGGAGTCACGCTAGAAACTCCAATAACAGCAATTAGTACAACTGCACAAATAATCTGAAAATTTAGCTCTAGATAAACTGGTTTCTGTAGTTCAGATTGGCTGTTATCTTCTGGTAAGTGCATGATCAAACCCTATGTATAAATAATTCTGAACGCGAAGCATCTCAAGAGATGCTTCGCGTTTATAGCAATCCTAAATCATTCGTGAAAAATTAGATCCCCGACTTCTTCGAGAAGTCGGGGATCTGGACATCGCACATTTTCACAACTCATTTAGGATTGCTATAGTTGCTAAAAAAGTGCCTAATTGATTGTCGTCTTAAGCTGCAACTTTTTCCTCAAATGGTTTAAAGGTTTTTTTGCTAGCACCGCAAATTGGACATTCCCAGTCTTCAGGAATTTCTTCAAAAGGTGTACCAGGTGCAATTCCCGAATCAGGATCGCCAGCAACGGGATCGTAAATCATGCTGCATTGTCTACAAATCCACTTACGAGTTTTAGGATCTTCACCAGCAACTCTGGTTGCTGTTTGTCCACCGTTTAATACTTCTAAGGCTTCAGTGTAGCGATCGGCGTGATAATTTTCGATGAATTTTAACAAGCCAAAACGGTGTGCAGCTTCCCGAAATGTGTTGGCATGATCGGTAGATTCTTGAACTTGTTTGAGAAATTCTTCAGCTGCGGGATTGTCGCGATCGCGTTGGGCATCTGCGGCAAACTCTGGATACATTGTGGTGTATTCGTAAGTCTCGCCTTCAATTGCCAAAGATAAACAGCGAGATACAATTTGCCGCTTTTGTTCATCAGTTAAAGCAGCTGCATCTTCTACCACAAGTTCTGGATGTAGTAACTTAAAATGTGCAAAAGCGTGTTCAGTTTCTTGATCTGCTGTTTCTTTAAAAAGTTTCGCCAAGTCTGTAAACCCAAGCTGACGCGCCACCTCAGCGAAAAACAGATACTTACGATTTGCCATCGATTCACCACCGAAGGCAGCTTCTAAGTTTTGAAGTGTAGTAAAGTTGGACAAATCCATAATTTTTTAATGCCTGATAAGTGATATTTAGTGCAAAAGCACAGACTCTACAACGGGATAATCAGCCGTTATTTGTATAAGTTATAAATGCTTTATACAAACTTTGTCATCCCATATTTAGCAATCCGTTCTAATCGGAAGCTAGCACGGCTGTATTCTCCTACTTGGACAATTATAAAACCCAAAAATTGTGCAACTGACAAATTATATTTTTGATTTAGAGATGACTGTAATTGCTTCAAGTTGTCTGAAGTTCTAAAAAGGGATAGTCGGTGTATCCTGTAGCATCAGGGGCATAAAATGTCTTTGGATCTGGAGCGTTAAAATGTACGTTAAGTTCTAAACGTTTTGGTAAGTCAGGATTAGCAAGATATAACTTGCCAAAAGAAACTAAATCTGCATTGCTACTAGTAAGAATCCTATCTCCTGTTTGGCGATCATAGCCACCATTAGTAATCAAAGTACCTTGGAATATTTGTCGAAAGTAGGGTGTAACTGGGTTCATGACTTCGCGGGTTGCTAAATCGACTTCGTTCGGTTCCATCAGGTGAAGATAGGCAAGTCCAAAGGGGTTAAGAGCATTGATTGCATAACCAAAAGTTTCTTGAGGGTTAGAGTCATGCATTCCATAAAAAGTGTTACTTGGCGAAAGTTTGATACCAACCCGGTTCGCACCCCAAACGCTAGCGACTGCTTCCACAACTTCTAAAAGGAATCGGCTACGCTTTTCTATTGAACCGCCATACTCATCTGTGCGCTGGTTAGAGCCATCTTGGAGAAATTGATCGATTAAATAGCCAAATGCACCGTGAAGTTCAATCCCATCAAAACCAGCCGCCAAGGCATTTTCGGCACCTTTGCGGAATTGCTCGACAATTTCAGTAATTTCTGGAGTTTCTAAAGCACGGGGAGTTTCCAACGATACTTTACCTATGGGTGTGTGAAGAGAACCAATTCCAGCGATCGCACTGGGAGCAACTGGCAATTCTCCATCAAGTAAAGCCGAGTGAGAAACTCTCCCAGAATGCCAAAGTTGCAAAAAAATTCTGCCCCCTTGTTCGTGTACTGCATTAGTTATCAACCGCCATCCTGCCACTTGTTCTTCTAAATAAATTCCTGGGCAGCTAATGTATCCTAAACTTAGAGGTGAAACCATTGTACATTCAGTAACGATCAGCCCAGCACTAGCGCGTTGGGCGTAGTAAGTTGCCATTAGCGAGTTGGGGATGCTTGCAATTGCCCGCAAACGCGTCATCGGCGCCATTACGATTCGGTTTGGTAGGGTGTAAGGGCCAAGCTGAACTGGTGTGAAAAGATTGATATTAGAATTCATGACTTAAATTTCTATTACGACGTTGCACATTACTGACTGAGGTTTTAAAACGGGGATCGCTAGAAGAGCTTTTGCTCACGCGATTCCACCGTTGACACGGATGTTTTGCCCAGTGATCCACCTAGCTTCGTCACTAGCGAGAAAGGCTACTACATCGGCGATTTCTTGCACATCTCCCAGTTTGCCAAAAGCAGCCATTTGGGCTAAACGATCTATCTGTTCTTGTGTTTTGCCTTCTCGGAATAGTTCTGTATCGGTGGGGCCAGGAGAAATAACATTAACTGCGATCGCTTTTGCACCCAATTCTTTAGCTAGTACCCGCGTGATTTGTTCCACAGCACCCTTGGTTCCTACATAAGCACTATAAGTTGGCAGCATCATCATTGTAGTTGATGAGGAAAAGTTGATAATCCGTCCCCCTTCTGCCATGTGTTGCGCCGCTTGCTGGCAAGTAAAATAAGTACCTTTGACGTTAATGGCAAAAATCGCGTCGAAATCTTCTTCTGTCACCTGAGTAATTGGTTTATAGAAGGCGATTCCGGCATTATTGACCAAAATGTCAAGTTTACCAAAACGTTCAAGTGTTTGCTCAAATAACCGTTGGATGTCGGGTATTTTGCTAATATCAGCTTGGATAGCGATCGCTTCTACTCCCAACTTTTCAATTTCTGCAACAACTTCTTGTGCTTTGCCTGCATTCCCCGCATAGTTAACGGCAATAGATGCACCGTTACCAGCTAATTTTAGTGCGATCGCTCGTCCAATTCCCCGCGATGCACCAGTGATAATTGCAACCTTCCCTGTCAAAGATGCCATAGATTAATCGAGTTTAATTTTGGTTAACTAAAATGATTATCTATTGTTAAAGGTATTGTACTAAGGTTAAATTTAGCGATCACAGCTAAAACTGCCGACTTCATTCCAGCCAAAATCCCGCCAGCGAATTCAAGTAACTCTCAGGCGGGAGAAATGAAAATACGGCGTTGCTGAATTAAGGGATGATTTTTGTGGGGTGGGCATCCTGCCTGCCCGGAAATACAAGGGACGCTCATGTTGCCCATACCACAAAAATAGTAAAATTATCCCGCAAATATGCAACCCCGAAAATACTTTGCAAAAGGTGAGGATACGTGCCCAACATCTTTTATAAATTGTCTGTCTTCGTTAACCAAAAGCTCATCTGGTTTATCATATCTGCGTAGATTAAATTATTTGAAGAAGGGATTTTCTGAACCTATCACGGATTCAATCTCAATTGGACATGTTGGCTCAGATAAGAGTGTTCCATTAAATGTATAAGTAGTGCCTTGGGAATTGATAGCATTACCACTTATCCTCCGGTCTGGAATAAAGTCTCCTCTTACTTGACCGCTAAGTGCGATACTTTCTTCTAAATTTGGATTTGTTACTGCTTGCCAATTTCTCTGATCCTGACCTAGATTTGTACGGCTATAAGTAGCATTTAGTCCAACAAAGCGAAGGCTGTTACCATCGGCGTTAAATTCCAAACAAGCAGTAAAATTATCTCCCTGACTTGAATTAACATTGACATCGTAGCTTTTGCCCTCCACTCCAGCTTGTACTGGCGCAGCCAACAACGTTATTTGTCCAAGTAAACAAGTTAAAACTAAACCGCACTTAGATTGGATGATTTTCACTGACATAATATTTACCTCTGTTACGTAATCAAGTAATTGCTTACTGTTACTCATTGGTGACAGGTTAAGGTCATTAACTTGTCACCAATAAGTAGTGGTGATTAAATTTAGTCAAAATCGAGGTTACAAACGTAAATTTCCAGCCTGTGATGCCTTCGCATAGCGTTTCATAGACAAGACTAGCTACGCTTACGCATATTTAAAAACATCGTTCATCCTTGGCATCAAATTTAGTATAAAGCTTAATGAGATACTCAATAGCATAGATAATTTACAGCGTAATCACTATTGACAAAACGAGTTATATCTTAAAATTTCACCAATGCTTTCTTTTTAGGAGAAAAGAGTGGACGTGAGTTCAGAGTGTATTGCATAGATAGATACCTAGAGACTACTTTACAAGTTCTCCAACAAAGAGCGATCGCTATAGTTAACGCTCTTATACCAATTTTTTATGAAGCTGCATAGAATTCGATCCCCCCTAGCTCCCCTTATTAAGGGGGGAACCGGAAAAACATCTATCAAAGTCCCCCTTTTTAAGGGGGATTTAGGGGGATCAAGATATGTGCAACTTCACATTAAATTGGTATTAGGTGAAGATTGGTAGGAGACAAGATTGAGACTTCTCCCCTGCTCCTCCTTTCGACTCCCCTTAATTAAAATTCTGGAACGATCGCAACACCATCCCTGAGATTAAGCAACCCTGAAATAATAACTTTATCTTCTGGCTGTAATCCTTCAATAACTTGGTAATTGTTACCTTTAATCTCGCCTAGCTTCACTCGCCTTTGCCGAGCTACTTGTTGGGATACACCTTGGGGAGATGTCTCTGTTTCAACTACATAAACAAAAGTGTCCCCACCGACACGAGTCATTGCTGTTGTGGGAATTAAAACTCCGGGGCGTTGATTCCAGAATACTCTAGCTCTGACTAATTGATCTGCACGTAGCTGACTGTTAGTGTTGTCAAAAAGTGCTTTAATCAGTATCGTTTGTGTTTCATTGCTGGCATTGGGTGCAATAAAAAATATCCTACTTCTACCAAGCTTTTGACCTTGTGTGTTCATCACCTCTACTGGCATACCCTTACGCAATTGGGGCCCTTGCTGTAGTGGTACAGAGATATTCACTTCTAAAGGTCGATTTTGCGTGATATTAACTAATGGTGTAGAAGTATTAACTAAATCACCGACTTTCACAGGGATGTTGCCAACTGTGCCACTAAAAGGAGCGGTAATTTTGTCAGGCTGGGGCTGTTGTGTTTGAGTATTTACATTAGATTGCTGCAAGGATTTTTCAGCCTGTAAGATGGTGGCTCGTTGTGCTTGAATCCTGGAATCAATTGCATCCAGACTAGTCTTAGCATTGGCCAGCCGATTAGCAAACTGATTGCTAGTCTGTCGAGACACGGCTCCTTGTTCAGCTAGGCTGACAAACTTTTCGTAGTTCTGCTGGTACAATTGCAGATTCGCAACGTAGGATGGTCGTTCTGCTTCTAAAGATTTGAGTGTGGCGCGGGCATTTGCCAGTTGCATTAAAAATGCTTGAGGCACAGTATTGCTTCCACTGATACCTGCTGGTTGTGTAGGATCTACTTGGAGAATTGCCGCTCCTTCGACGACAGGATCTCCAGATTTGACAAGTATCTGGGTAACTTGACCCTGAATCCTCGGTTGGAGCGTGACTGAGCGCAGGGATTTTAGACTAGCAATAAAATCTGAACTTTCCTCAATTATGCCGCTTTGTACTGTTGATATTTTGACTCTTACCCCTTGAGGTTGAGCGTTAGTATTTGAAGGTGCTGAATTTTGTGGAGTCAGTAAACGCCAGACTAGAGTTGCTCCGCCCCCTAACAATAGGAGTGCGGCTAAACTCAACCAAAGCCACCGCCGTTTTCCAGAAGGTGGCTCAAATGACGTTTGTGGAGCTTTTTCTCCAAAATCAGTTTGAGGCTCAGGGGATGTCATGGCTTTTGAGGAACTTAAGGAACAAATTAACTAGAATTCAATCAAAATTTCATCTGTCGATCTTGAAATTACTGATTTAGCATGAGGTTTTGCGGCAAATTATATGTTATCCCATCCAAATATACAGTTTTGATGATTCTGTCTAAATCTACCAAAAGGTGAATCCGCTCCTTGAATTTCTTAAGTATTGCTATATCCTTCAAAAAGTCAGGATATTTTTATTCGTAACTCCGGCACAAATTGCGATGGATGCATTGCAATAATTTCATCAGAATCACTGGTGTTTGAGTATAAATAAAGACTACCAGTTTGCTTGTTTCAGATATTTAAATTCAAACTAGCTACCACAGTCAGCTCGCTGCGTTGAACTCATATTTTATTAAGTAGTAAGAATAACTGTTAAATATTGATGCAAAATCGGGTAATTTCTTGAATTTGCTTCGGAAAGTTTCAGATTATGTTTTCAACCATTAATAAATTTCAGGAGCAAATCTAGGTGTTGACTTCAACCTTACTCGCTGCTGCAACCACACCTCTGCAATGGAGTCCTACAGTTGGACTGATTATGATTATTGCTAATATCGTTGCCATTGCCTTTGGCAAATCTAGCATCAAGTATCCCAACGCAGAACCAGGACTACCCTCAGCCAATTTCTTTGGTGGTTTTGGTTTACCAGCCCTTTTAGCAACTACCGCCTTTGGTCATATCTTGGGAGTAGGTACTATTTTAGGGCTGCATAACCTGGGAAGAATTTAGGTTCTTACCCAAGTTAGCCTTTATTTGATGATTCTTTTGTCTCCAGCTTTGAGCCAGAGAGTTACTTCTCTGGCTCTTTTTTATGAGACACTAAGTAATATCAGTATCTCAACGGCATGACAGATATAACAGATTTATCAAAAAGAATTGCCAGCAAAGGCGATAATCCGCTAATTTTGCCACCTGTCAACTTGCAGTCACCAGAAGACTTAGAACTTGAGCGAAAACTGCGAGAACTTAAGTTTAAACAAGAACTAAGAAAAGATTGGATTTTATTTATTGTCAGGGATGTAATAATTTTTCCTGCCGCCATCCTTTTTATTTTTGCTGTCAGTGGTTATTCCCTATTTACTCAGATTCATCGGTGACATATCTGGCTAGAATTTTTAATCGACTAAAGAGGCACAGAGTACACAGAGATGATAAGTAGGTACACATAATTAAATACAATAAAATAAACTCTTAGTTTGAGTGAGCGATTTATCGCTCAGAGCAAGGATTATCAGTACTAAAGTCCTTACTACAAACTTTAATTTATTTCACTCTGCGTTCTCTGCGCCTCTGCGGTTATTTAAAAAATCCTACATCAGTAAACTTGCGTAACTAATTTTACAGACGACGAAGCCAACTTGCGACAAGTAGACTCATCTCTATATCCACATAAATTCTGTTGGATATGAGGATTACCGTAATTGGTAAATCTGCAAAAAAGTAAGTACCTGATGGAAATAATCTAAAAATATGGGGCTTTTAATATTTGCTGTTGCTTTAGTTGCCATTGTTGCTGTAATTATCATTAATAGCTACAACGATTTAGTTAAGTATCGCAACCGTTACAAAAATGCTTACTCTCAAATCGATGTTCAATTACAGCGCCGCTATGACTTAATTCCCAACTTGGTGGAAACAGCCAAGGGGTACATGAAACATGAGCGAGAAACCTTAGAAGCAGTTATTGCCGCCCGAAATTCTGCAATTAATGCTAGCGGTCACGCCGCCCAAAATCCTGGAGATCCCCAAGCGATGCAACAATTGGGCAATGCTGAAGGGGCGCTGACGGGTGCGTTAAGTCGGTTGATGGTACTTTCAGAATCTTATCCAGAATTGAAAGCCGATCGCGCTATGACTCAGGTAATGGAAGAATTGTCTTCCACTGAAAACCGGATTGCTTTTGCCCGTCAGGCTTTTAATGACGCAGTGACACTTTACAACACCAAGAGCGAATCTTTCCCTAGCAACCTGGTGGCAAATACATTTAACTTTACTGTTGCAGAATTGCTCCCCGAAGCTACTCCAGAAATCAGAAATGCTCCACGCGTGTCTTTTTAGGTGTCTATGAATTTCTTTGAACATCAGGATCGGGCACGCCAAAATACGCAACAATTAATTGGGTTATTTTCCCTGTCGATCGCAGTTATGATTATGGCGATTTATATTGCCAGTTTATTTCTGTTTCGCATGGCTCCTCGTGTTTGGTGGCATCCAGGGTTATTTCTTTATGTAGCTGGGATTACAATAATTGCGATCGCAATCGGAAGTTTGTACAAAATTGCCTGTCTCCGGCAGGGTGGAAGCGTAATTGCCCAAGAGTTAGGAGGAAGACTCCTGCTACCAGAAATGGCCGACGAACAAGGGCGACAACTATTAAATATTGTCGAGGAAATGGCGATCGCTTCTGGTATTTCTGTCCCACAAGTTTATCTCCTCGACAGAGAAACAGGCATTAATGCCTTTGCTGCTGGATTTACGCCCAATGATGCTGTAATTGGAGTTACCCGTGGAACTTTGGAACACCTGAGCCGGGATGAAGTACAAGGAGTTATCGGCCACGAATTCAGTCATATTCTCAATGGAGATATGCGGCTGAATTTGCGTTTAGTAGGATTACTGCATGGGATTTTGTTCATTTATTTAACCGGAGAATTGCTGTGGCGTCTTCGCGGTAGCTTCCGTTTAGGAAAGGAAGACAAGGGTTTACCTATCTGGGCATTTGGTTTGGCACTAATGGCAATTGGCGGTATCGGATTACTTTGCGGACGCTTGATTAAAGCCGCCGTCTCTCGCCAACGCGAATTTCTCGCTGATGCTTCAGCCGTACAGTTCACTCGCAACCCCAACGGACTTACCGGAGTCTTTCAAAAACTCCAACAGATGGATTCACGGTTAATATCGCCGGGTGCAGAAGCCTCTAGCCACATGTTTTTTGGCAATGCCCTCAACCCCTCTTTCTGGGAAGATATGTTTTCTACCCACCCACCCCTAGCAGAACGTATCCGCCGCGTTGGGGGTTTGAACGTCAGCAATTTAGCAGCAATGCCATCTCGCAATCAAATGCGTTCGCCTTCCCAAGAATCCCTAACAATGGGCTTTGCTGGTGGTTCTAACGCCACGCCAGAACAGGTTGTAAACCAAGTTGGAAGCGTTACACCAGAGCATTTTGCCCATGCTCAAGCGCTGTTATCGCAGTTACCAGAATCCCTGCGTTTGGGTGCGCGTGAGCAACAAAGTGCAATGGCGATCGCTTTGGCGCTAGCGTTAGATACGGAAAATCTCCAAATTCAAGAACGTCAAATTGCTTGGTTACGAGAAGTACAACCTGCTGATTTGGTAGAGAAAACCTTGGAACTAAGTAGCGAAATTAATCAGTTAGATCCCAGAATTCGCTTACCACTTGTGGATTTGGCAGTACCCGTATTGCGCCAAAACTCTGCCAAAGAATGCCAAAGGCTGTGCAAATGCATCCACGGTTTAGTTGTAGCCACCGGAAGTTTATCGCTGTGGCATTTTGTGTTGCAGTTAATACTGTGGCATCGTCTGCAACCTAGTATAAATCCTACATCTACTACACCAGTAGAATTCACCTCCATCGAACAGATTTGGCCAGATAGTCTATTAGTTCTGTCCGTAATTGCTCGTGTCGGACACTCCCAACCCGATGCGTCTACTGAAGATATCGCCTATGCTTTTCGTTCTGGAGTTTTTCGACTTCCCAAAGCCGGAGAGCAAGAAAAACCAGAAATGCCATTAACTTGTAATTTTACTGAACTAAAGAAAAGTATTGAGCGCCTGCGTCTTGCCACTCCCAAACTCAAACAAGCTATTGTTGATGCTTGCGCCCACACCGTATTATTAGATAACAAAGTTACTCCTTCAGAAGCAGATTTACTCAGAGCGATCGCCATGACGCTAGACTGTCCTATCCCCCCATTTTTAAACCCTCAGCCTAGTGTTTCAAAACAGAAACAACCTTCTACAAAGCGAAGTTAATGTAACGACTGAGACACGATTATTTATAATATCATGTCCGCATAATTAGTTATGCTAACCACAGTCATTGCACCCCACACGCCAGTCGCTCATGGGGGAAACCCCCAAGACCGCGCTGGCTCCCCTTAATCCCCTCCCCGCTCTTCGGGAGGGGAGACAAAGCGTAGCTTTGGCGGGGGTGGGGTTCTTCGGGTTTAATAAGCAATCAAGCGGACATGATATAACTCAACAAATAAAGTCCGCAAAAACGGACTTTTCCATTATTAAATGACCGCTTTCCAGAACAAGAACCTTTTGCCTTACGATTTGATCGGCTAAAAGATATCAAATGGGTTCTATATTGCTCTATGCAACAGTTGGTAAACAGGCATCCGGCTTATTTGCAATTAATTTGAGCCACTAACTATGAATTATTTCCCAACAACTTTATTGATAATCACGCCCCGAATTTCGCAAAATCTTGTTTTCAACAACAATTATGAATCCAGATAATTTTCCATCTGGTAGCTTAAACTTTTGTAACGTCCTGATTCTTTCAGTATCACTAATTAAGTTGATAGTTTCTAATGCTAATGGAAAACCTGTTATCTTATCTGATACTCTAATCATGATAATATTATCACTATATTCTTCTACTATCATCTGAAAATTGCAATAAGGATAATCGGGACTTTCAAAAAGTACCTTACCTACCCCCACAGCCTTGCCAAAAAAACTTATGTTAACAATTTTACCATCAAGATATTTATTCTGATTAGTTTGTACCCATTGATTATTAACAATATTTTGATTTAAAATTGATGTGAATCTCTCAATTTCATTACCATCTTTATCTAGGCGAATCCAGTTACCTTCCCAAGTGCCTACAAATCTTGGCAAAACTTTAAAATCTTCTAATTTAATTTGAAGATTTGGATCAAAACCAGGCAAATTTGTCATTGATTTATTCATAATTTTTATAAAAACTTCACTTTGTCAGCAAATAGAATTTTAGATTCAAAGTATTCATAAATACTTTTGATATTATATAGCATTTCTCTTAAAGTTCTTTAACTTTTGCATACTAGCCAGTGCTAATTTTTGTTCTTCTCCAATCTGTTTTTGTCCATCTGCTTGAGTCAGTTTTTCGGCGATCGCATCTAGGCTGATATCGGGCTGTTTTATGACAGTGTGGAAAATGGTTTCCAATTGCTGCATCCAGAGCCGAATTGTAGAGGCACTATAAATATCTGCGTTGTAATTACACTTCAATGATAGTTTCCCATCGCTCTCAACCATATTCCAAGTTAGTTCTCTCCGAGCAATGCCAAGATAATTTGTCAAGCCCTCAACTTTCAGCCCAAAAAATTTTAGTTCAACACCAAATTTATCCATACCAACTAATGTTGTAATCAGAGGTGGTCGGCTGGGATCGCGCTTAATATTCAGTTCCTTGAGCAATTGGCTAATCGGATAATTTTGATGCTCATAGCCCTGCAAAACTACCTTTTTAATAGTATTGAGATAGTCACTAAAACTTTGGTTTTTAACTACAAAGCGCAATGGCAATACATTAGCACAATAGCCAACTAGGTCTTTATCTTCTACACAAGTTTGTCCAGCCGTAGGAACACCAATCACGATGTCATTTTGACCAGATAAGTGATGTAATAACAAATTTAAGACAGCAATTAAGGTCATAAACAAGGTACATCTATGCTGATTGCTGAAGCTTTTTAACTCACGCAAACATTCAGCATCAACGAGTAGCGTTTGTTCAACCCCAGCATAAGTTTGTACTTGGGGACGCGGGTAATCTGTTGGCAACTCTAAGACGGGAATTGAATCAGCAAATTGTCCTAACCAGTAAGATTTGTCTGCTAGCATTTTCTCAGTTTGAATTTGCTGTTCTTGCCAGTTTATGTATTGCCGGAATTGCATTGGTTCTTCCATTTCATCTGGAATATTCTGACATTCTGCTGAATATATCGCACCCAAATCCTTGAAGATGACATCAATTGACCAGCCATCAATAATAATGTGATGAACTGTCAGCACCAATAGATGCAGTTGTGGCTCTAGCTTGAGGATATGGACGCGTAATAGAGGCCCAACACTAAAGTCGAAAGGTTTGCGTCCCTCTTTTTCTAGCCACTTAGCGACTTGAACTTTGCAGGTGCTACTATCCCAATTTGAGAAATCAATTATCGGAATATCGATTTTCACAGAAGGTAATATCTGCTGACAATTACTTTGAGTGCTGATAATAGTTCGTAAAGCCTCATGGCGATTGACAATTTTTTGCACAGCCTGATACATTGCCTCTAAGTCAAGTGACCCCTGTAATTGCAGACTTACAGATTCGTTGTAGGCAATTGAACCTTCTTCGCTCATCTGCGCCAACACCCAGAGTTGTTTTTGAGCCTCAGTTAGGGGGATTTTTTGTGCTGCTTCAGCGACAATTACGGACTGTTGGGGTAAAACTGCAAACATCTGCGAGGTAGCAGGAATAGTCATTACTTCTCTAAATCCGCTCTCCTCTAATAAGGTTTGCCATTGGGAAGCATCAAGCAATGGGTAAGATGGTCGCAAATTGGAATCGCCAAATTTCCACCACCCCTGAGTTAATCCAAATATTAAATCCAGCCAACGCTGGCGAGTTGTCCCTTCCATCAGCACTAGCAGTCCCCCTGGAAGCAATAACTGCAACACCTGTTTCAGGGAATTACGCAAATCTGCGGTGGCGTGCAAGACATTAGCCGCCACAATGATATCGTATTGATGAGAATCAAAACCTTGAGCTTCAAGCTCTTGTTCGATGTCTAATATTTCATAACCTACAAATGGATAATCGCCAAATTTCTGCCTAGCTTTGGCAAGGAATAAGGGGGACAAATCGGTAAATAGATATTTTGTTTGTCGTTCGGGCAGATGAGGCAGGATATGGGCTGTTGTTCCCCCAGTCCCAGCGCCAATTTCGAGAATTCCGACGTTACTACCCTTGGGCAAATTTTCCAGTGCGATCGCAATTGTTTTTTGTACCATAGCGTTCATGATTCGTGCTACGGGTGAATCCTGATACAGCTTGGTTAAACTTGTTGAGTCGCCATTGGGGAATAATAACTCTAATGGGTGACGTTTTCCTTGTAACACCTGTGCTAGTTCTTGTCCGCAACGCTGTAGCAAAGATAACTCTGCTTCTAAAGCTGGGTACTCACTTAAAATTTCCCCGGCCTGAAAATGTTCAATTTCCGGGACTCGCATTACTTCCCAGCCATCGCTAACTGGACGCAGTATTCCTTCTTCTGCCAATATCTCCAGCAGGCGACCTAGTAACCGTTGGTGTTGGTTAACCACACCCAACTGTTGAGCGATCGCTACCAATGTAAACTCCTTGCCTGGGTGAAACTCCCAACCTATTGACTGGAAAGCTTTGAGGATATAAGTCAGGCTTAAAGCTTCTAGTTTAGTTAATCCTTGTTGATAAGCTTCTAAGTCTTCCTGGATAATTAATTGTTGGAATTGGGGTGTGAGGCGATCGCTAATTTCTTTTGGGCTTGGGAAGTGAAGTGGTGCTTTCTTTGACGGCGTGACAGGTAGTTCACTTGCTGGCGACTTACTCCCACCTTTGAGCAAAAAACCTCCTTGTCGCAGTTCCTTGATACTATCTTTGACTGCCTGGATGATGCGATCGATATCTGCATGGGTATGTGCAGTTGAGAGAAAGCAGTTACGCCCTTCCCAAATGTAAATGCCTTTTTCTAGTAAATGATAAAACAGCAAGTCTATATTTTCTGAGGAAGCGAAGCGAAATAGGGAGCCAAAATGGACTAACTCTATCGGTACATTCTCCGCTTGGAAGTAAGCATTCAGGGTTGCCGCTAACTCAGAGGTATTATGGTTTAATTGCTGTTGCAGGCCAAAACCTTCTTGCTTGAGATGTTGCAATACTGCCCGTGCTGCCGCCATTCCTAGATGATTTTTATTAAAGGTTCCAGCGAAAAAAGTCTTTTGTGCTTGAGGATAGGAGGCATTACCATAGTTCCATATCCCGCCGTCAATGCCATTCATGTAATCCCTCTTACCAGCGATGACTCCCATCGGTAGTCCGCCGCCGATAATTTTGCCATAGATTACCAGATCCGCTTCAATCCCACAGTAAGCCTGAAAGCCTCCTGGATGGATGCGGAAACCTGTAATTACTTCATCGAAAATTAGGGCAATTCCCTCAGCTTGTGTCAATTGCCTCAACTGTTGTAAAAACCCTTGGGGTTGTAAATGAGGATGGCGACTTTGCACTGGTTCAACCAATACAGCCGCCAGTTCGCCAGCATGAGTCCGTAAAATATCCAGGGATTGGGGATTGCCATAATCCAGTACCAGCACATCGGCAACTGCATAAGGTGAGAT
Organism: Nostoc sp. EspVER01; assembly: GCF_034530635.1. Classification (NCBI taxonomy): domain Bacteria; kingdom Bacillati; phylum Cyanobacteriota; class Cyanophyceae; order Nostocales; family Nostocaceae; genus Nostoc; species Nostoc sp. EspVER01. The sequence goes on along the minus strand of NZ_JAVRCS010000019.1, from coordinate 89,332 downwards.
CCCTACAGTCATTGGTACAGTATTCGTCTCACCTTGGACTGCCCTAGCTAAGACTCCATCGAAATGACCATGATAGGAACCAGTAAATAGAGCAATCTTATTCCGGCCAGTCGTTGTCCGTGCTAACCGCAGCGCTGTCATCACCGCTTCTGTACCTGTATTACAGAAAGTGACTCGCTCCATATTAGTTAATTCACAGATTAACCCAGCTACCTCTGTTGCCAGATTGGATTGAGGCCCTAGTTGTATTCCTTGGTGAATCTGTTCTGTCAAGGCTTGAGTTATAAATGGTGCATCATGACCAAACAGCAACACCCCAAACCCCATCGAGATGTCGATATACTCGTTACCATCAATATCCCAAAATTTTGCACCTTTTGCTCGTTCTCCAATAATCGGATAGACCATTTCTTTGATGGAAGGGCGGAATCCAGCCACAGCCCTACTATCAGCCAGAAGAGAGCGGCTGATTTCGGCTCGTTGCTTAGATTGTTGCGTCCGTTTGGTATAGCGGGCGATCAGTGCTTGTAAATGGCGCTGTTGTTGTGGGTTAAGCTCCTTAATTTGAGTTTCTGAAACTAGCTGCTGATTTGGTTTGCCGTTCTGGTAAGAATTAATAGTAGGTGCAGTTGCTTGCTGTGGGGATAAAGAACCTCCATTTGAGGATGATGATACCTGCGCTTGATTACTTCCCTTACCCTGTAATAGTTCTAGCTGCTGAGACATTAGCTGAGACATCACTTGAAGTTGCTGTGACATAATTCGCTCTAATGCTGACTCATGCAAGGTTTCTGGCGAATTGGGAATTACTGGATTCGCAATTTGTGGGGTTAATTGCTCTGGCTGTGTAGGCTGAGACTCTGATTCAGGGCAAGGTACATTCTGAGCAATGTAAGTTGCTAACGCCTCAATGGTTCTATATTCTTCAAATAGCTGGCTAATAGATATCTTAATGCCATAAGTGTTTTCAATTGCTGCGATCGCATCAATGAGGATCAGCGAATCAGCCCCCATTTCCAAAAAAGGTGTGTGAATATCTATTTCATTAGGATCTAATTGCAGTAATTTACTGATAATAGAACTCAATGTGACTAAAATTTGCTGTGGTGGTTTGGTGTGAGAAATTGCATCTGTCTGAAACTGGGATACCTTGGCATCTAATTTCTGTTCATCCATGACTTGAGTTGTATCTTGAATCCAGTAACGTTGACGTTGGAAGGGATAGGTAGGAAGCGATCGCTTATTTCTGGAATAATCTCGATCGAATCCCCTCCAGTTAATATTTACCCCTTGCACGTACAAAGCAGATAAGCTCGAAAGCAACACTTGCCAATCCTCTTGTCCTGGGGCTAGGGAAGGGAGCCAGGTTGCATGATTTTGCTGGCATTTTTGGCCCATTCTGGAGAGGATAGGCTTGGAACCGATTTCTAAAAATAAGTTATAGCCTTGAGCAAATAAACTATTTATCCCCGCCATGAATTTTACTGGTTCTCTGGTATGCCGTCGCCAATAATTGGCATCAGGGATATATTCAGAGGGCAGCATTTCGCCTGTGAGGTTAGAAATTAGGGGTAGGCGTGGAGTTTGAAACTTTACTTGGCTGGCCTCAGTCTCAAAGCTATCCAGCATCGGGGCGATGAGTGGGGAATGAAAGGCGTGAGAAACTCGCAACTGTTGAGTTTTGATTCCTTGGGCTGACCAGGCGGCAACTAGTGCCCTGACTGGCGATCGCAGACCGGAAATGACAATATTCTCAAGTCCATTAATCGCGGCAATGGCAACTTCTGAGGAGTATGGTTGAATTGCTGCTTGTACCTGACTTTCAGAGGCAAAGACAGCGACCATTTCACCAGTTTGGGGCAATGACTGCATCAAACTAGCTCTTTTTGCCACTAGCTTTAGACCTTCTTCCAGGCTAAATACCCCCGCCACACAAGCGGCGACATATTCACCCAAACTGTGACCAATTACGACGTGAGGGATAACACCCCAAGACTGCCATAATTCAGCGAGGGCATATTCTAGAGCAAATAAAGCGGGTTGGGTATAGGCAGTTTCGTCTAAAAGTGAACTTTCAGCGTCGGTTGCATAGAGGATTTCCAGCAACGGCTTGTCCAAATAGGGACGGAGAATTTCATCGCAACGTTCGAGGGTTTTGCGGAAGGTAGGCTGGGTTTCGTAAAGTTGACGACCCATACCTACGTATTGTGACCCCTGTCCGGTGAATAAAAAGGCTATTTTCAAGGACTGGCGGCTGGCAACCTTACCAGCCAATATTCCAGTCATTGCCTGATTCTCAGTTAAATTACTGAGGCGATCGCCTAACTGTTTGCTTGATTGCGCGACAATTGCCAACCGATGGGCAAAATGCGATCGCCCCGTGTTGGCACTAAAGCAGACATCTGCCAAAGATACATCAGCATCAGCCGCAAAGAAATCAGCATAACGTTGCGCCAATTCCTGCAAAGCCGCCTCATTCTTAGCCGATAGAGTCAGAAGATGCAGCGATCGCTCAACTTGAAAAATCCCCCCCGCTCCCCTGCTCCCCTGCTCCCCTGCTCCCCCGCTCCCTTCAGGCGCAGCTTCTAAAATCAGATGAGAATTAGTGCCACCAAAGCTAAACCCACTCACACCAGCCAAAAGGCGATCGCTAGGCCAAGGTTGACATTCCCCAGGAATAAAAAATGGTGTTCCATCTAAACCCAGATGGGGATTTAACTGCTGCAAGTGGAGGTGGGGGGGAATTTTTTTGTGTTGTAGCGATAACACTACCTTAATTAAACCTGCTACCCCAGCGGCTGGTTCTAAATGACCAATATTTGTTTTCACCGAGCCAATTCCACAGCGTTGTTCAGGGGAACGCCCCGACATCAATACTGCTTTTAACGCTCTAATCTCAATTGGATCTCCTAGAGGAGTACCAGTTCCGTGGGCTTCTATATAGCTAATCTCTGCGGGTGCGACACCAGCGTTTTTTAAAGCTTGGCGAATCACTGCCTGTTGAGCCAAGCCATTCGGTGCTGTAATCCCGTTACTGAGTCCATCGTGATTAACTGCCGAACCTTTAATTACTGCTAAGATGCGGTCTCGATCCTGAATGGCATCACTGAGGCGCTTGAGAATCGTAATACCGCAACCCTCACCCCGGACGTATCCATTGGCACTAGCATCAAAGGTTTTACATCGACCATCAGGAGCCATCATCCGGGCTTGGGAGAAGGTAATTGTCATGTCTGGCGATAGCATCAGGCTGACACCGCCAGTAATTGCTAAGTTAGACTCCCCACTTTGCAAACTTTGACAAGCAGAGTGAATTGCTACCAAGGATGAGGAACAAGCTGTTTCGATAGCCATACTTGGCCCATGCAAATCCAGCAGATAAGATAAGCGATTAGCGGCAATGCTCAGAGTCAGACCAGTGCCATTATGAATATTGATGTTGGCTAAATCACTACATAAAAATCTGCCGTAGTCGTAGTTGCCAATGCCAATAAAAACACCAGTTTGGCTACCCGCGAGACTTTCTGGTGCGATCGCGGCATCTTCTAAAGCCTCCCAAGCTACTTCCAAAACCAGTCTGTGCTGGGGGTCTATGCGTTCGGCTTCACGGGGAGAAATCCCAAAAAAATTGGGGTCGAATCGATCTACTTGATCTAAGAAACCGCCCCAGCGAGTGTTCATTTTCCCTGGAGTAGCCGGATCGGGATCGTAAAAAGCCTCAACATCCCATCGGTCTTTTGGCACTTGAGCGATCGCATCGATGCCATTATGCAAAAGCTTCCAGAATGATTCGGGATTATTAGCATGAGGAAAACGGCAACCGATGCCTATAATCGCTATGGGTTCCACTTTTGACCTTTTTTGTGTATATTACAACATCATTTTTTCGGTACTTACAGAAGTTTACGCCAAAACTTGCATTTCCTCTGCTATGTGTTGGGCTAAAGCCTCAATAGTCGGGTATTCATATACTAGAGTCGGAGCAAGTTTATATCCTGTCGCAGCTTCTAGATCGCCCATTAGAACAGTTCCTTCTGCTGAGGATAAACCATAACGTTGGAAGGGAATATTTACTTCTATTTCATCTGGTTGCGTGTCCAACAGTTCAGACAGATAAGAGATTAACCAATTTTCAATATCCGCTGCTTTTAATACTCCCTTATTTACTGTACTAGTATTGCTTCTACTACTGGCATCTTTGGGATTTTTTCGTGGCAAACTCCTTACTAATTGGCTATACCGCTTCATTGCTTCTGTAGTACTCATGCCTTGATATCGATTCCACGCTTGCCATTGAATATATTTACGCGGATGCAAAATTGGATTTGGTTCTTCTTCTTGACAATCTCCTTCTAAAACCTGTTTTTCCAAACCGTAAATTTCTAGTTGTAGTTTGTCTTCTGGGATATTTACATGACCAAAGCGCACCAAATTAGACATGAGTTGAAATTCTACTTCCGTCTCATCTAAATCATGCTCATCTCTAACTACGTTATGTCTATAATCATCACGTCCAGAAACTAAAATACAAAAATGCCTTTTGATGTTGTGGGCATTTTCATCAATAAAATCCCCTTGCCAGCGATAGGGATAAACCTGGGTACTTGGACGCACATAACGGCCAATAATCGCCAAGCGACGACGATTTGAGTGATTGGGTAGGGAACAGTGCATTGTACTTTCAGTAAAGACGATCGCTTGACCTGCCTTGACTGGCACTGATTCTACTTCCCAGTCATTTTCATCAAATTCATAAGATAAGGAGTATTGTTGCTCTTTTTGCCAAACTGTTTTATGGGCACTAATGCCAGCAAACACACCTTCAGATGCCGGAACACTCCCTTTTAATATTTTAAACATTTGCTGATGCGATCCATTGGCGAAACGCATACAACCATTTTCCAGGTCGGCATCTTCCAAGGCCACCCAGACTGTTAAATTTAAAGGGTCTTCGTCTTGAGAATAAACTAAAGTTTTCTTAGCAAAGTCGATGTCACTTGATGTATAAAACTCTTTCGCTTGATGCCATTTAATTTCCCCTTGTCCGGGCATTTTACAAAAGACATTGGTATACCAAAGCAATAAGTTTTCTCCAGCGATTTGGTTTAAGCGCTGAATTAGTTGCGGATGTTGAAATAGTTCTGCTATTGGTTTATGAAATAGATAATGATCGCGGGGAGTTTCTAAATTAATAACATTATTATAAAATGTGATAATTTCCTGTCCATCTGCTTCTTTGATAATGCGGCTATTAGTTTCTAAACATTCCTTTACTGCGGCAATTTCTGCTGGTGCAAAGATATCGACTGGGCCGACCCATCCTTTTTGTTGGAAATGTTTAACTTGGTCTTGATTTAACATATTATCTCTATCTTTAGATGGTTGCTGTTAATTTCGGGGATTTTTCTGATGTTAATAAATTCAGTGTGTTATTCAAAAATTTTTGACGGCAAGCTTGACGCTGAATCTTACCACTAGAAGTTTTAGGAACGGTTCCCGTTTTTACTAATAAAACAGTATGAGTTCGGATCTCATGTTCCGCTGCCACTGCTTGACGAATGTTACCAATTACTTCATTAACATCTAGCCGTCGCAGATAACTCCGCTCTACTTCTTGAACTACAACTAACTGTTCCTCACCTTTAAATTCCACTGCAAAGGCTGCCCCACAACTGGGTCGCAATGCGGGATGACTATTCTCAATGGTTAATTCAATATCTTGGGGATAATGGTTGCGTCCTTGAATAACGATCGTATCTTTCAACCGCCCTGTAACGAATAATTCGCCATCCTTAATAAATCCTAAGTCGCCTGTACGGAGAAACATTCTAGAATCACTATCTTTTAGGGTTGCTTGAAAGGTTTTTTGTGTCTCTTGGGGGTTTTTCCAGTAGCCTTGAGCAATAGTAGAACCTGATACCCAAATTTCCCCGACTTGTGAATCTTGGCATCGAATAAAGGATTCAGGATGAACGATCGCAATTTGTGTATCAATCTCGCTACGTCCACATCCCACTAATGTCTGCACATTTTGTTGGTTTAATCTTGCCTCTACCACTCGATTTTCTGCTAGTGCATCTGCATCAACTTGCAAGAATACAGGCGGATCTTGTTGACGCACCGCCGCCACTTTCAGGGTGGCTTCCGCCAAACCATAACCGGGACAGAAGGCTGTTAAATCAAATCCACAGGGTTTAAAGGTTTCGGCGAACCGTTGTAAGACATCTGCCCTCACAGGTTCAGCACCATTTAAAGCCATTTGCCAGCTACTCAAATCCAAGGTAGCCTTTTGTGCTGCGGTGATTTTCCGCACGCATAGATCGTAGGCAAAATTCGGTGCGCCGCTATGACTAGCTTTGTAAGTCGAAATCGCCTGTAGCCATCGTATGGGTTTATGTAGAAAGGACACAGGAGGCATCATGTAGCAAGAACAACCTTTATATAATGGTTCGATGACTCCATAAATTAGCCCCATATCGTGAAAGGTGGGTAGCCAAGTGACAATAATACTGTCTGCTGTGTGGTTCCATCCGCGATCGAGGTCGGTACAGTTGGATAGGAGATTGCCGTGGCCGACCATCACTCCCTTGGGAGTGCCTGTAGAGCCGGAGGTGTACTGGAGAAGAGCTAGGGTATCGCTATTGACAATAGGTTTCTGCCATGCATCTGCTAAATCTGCATCAATGTCATCGGTGGCTAACCAACGCAACTGGGCTAACTCTGGGTGTTCTACCAACCAATGCTGACTATTGGCTAAGACAGATGTGGTTGTGAGGGCAAAGGTTGCTTCTGCATCTTTGGCCATCGCCAACAGCCTAGACTTTGACTGATTGGCACGGAGGGGATAGGCGGGAATAGCTACAACTCCAGCCAACAAACATCCGAAAAAAGCGGCAATGAATTCTAAACCTGGTGGATACAGTAGTAAGGCTTGTTGACCTATGGCATTAAAACTCTGAAGTTTGGCGGCGATCGCCTGTGCTAATCGCTCCAATTCTTGATAACTTAGAGTATGCGCTGCAATTTCTCCATCCTGAAGAAAAGTGTAATTTTTATCAGGCTGCGATCGCGCTCTTTCACTCAAAGCATCTACTAAGGTAGAAAATTTCATGCATTTATTGCCCTCTTAATTCCCTAACTCCAGTAGAAAAGTTTTTCACGCTCCTTGGAGAAGGCAAGAAATCCGCCTACGGTAATCCGACGGCGAGAACCTTCAACCGCAGAAACACGATGCAAAATCCTCCCTGCATCAAAGACCACTAAAGAACCAGCTTGTGGACTGAGGAACATTTGGTCGTAGTCTTCCATAACTGAGGCAATCAGTTGACCGTTCACTAAACCATTTTTCCTTGTTCCCCCATGTTCCTTATCGGGCCATTCTGTCTCTGACCACTCTAAATCATAGAGAACTAACTCTCCCCCAGCATTAGCAGCACTCAACACTACAAAATAGCTGAGATGATCTTCGGGTTCAACTATGGTTTCTAAGTGGCGATACCCTGGTGTGCAATGCAGAAATTGATTTTCAAAATGCCAGCCCATCTCCTGGCCAGTTTTTAAAACTCGAATTGTCGTTGGAGTATAGGCGTAGCCGTCGGGGGTAACGGGAAGTTCAACGGGCCGACCACCAGACATTGCACCGAGAACTTCTGTTAGCCGCGTCTCGAAATCGGCTCCTCCACTGAAGAGTTGACGGCAATATTTCCGAAAATCAACCGCTTCTTCACAATATTGAGTAATATCGGCATCGCATATATATAATGCTGGGCCGTAAATCAGAACATCCCCAAAGGGCGAACCAGGAAATGGGTCTTTGCGCGTTAGCCGACTGACGACTCTGGAGATATCTTCTGGAGAGAGAAAATTCTTGACGATCAAACCATGAACCTGGCGATCGCAAATATCTATAATTCCTTCTGGATAGTTACCAATTTCGCTAACATCCAGTTCAACAAAATTATATAAGGACTTGGCTACAGGAGACTTAATCATGATTTCGCCAAAAACAAATTTTTACAAACTCTACTAATTGTTCTTTTTGTTCAAGAAGGCTTGTAATAGATACATCTCAGACTATCCTGTTTTTTGAAAACCTGAGATGTATCAAATTTCAAATCAAAGATTTCGCACTCAGATTTTAGCTGGCACTAATTGCACTTCCAAAATGACAAGAGGTACTACAGTAGGTATCCGCCATAGCAGCTATGATAGGGTTGATTTCATATTGGACTTTCAGAGAGTCGATATACGTACTCACATCTGCTTCTGAAACATCAAAGCCCTTAGATTTAGCTACTTTAGACAACTCTTGTGCTACTTTTGCAACTTTTTCTTCTGGAGATCCCTGAAGATTAGTTAAAGCTTTTTGCAATTCTGCACCTACTCCTGATGAGTCGCTAGCTGGATTGTTATTTTCTGTCGTAATATTTTTTACGAAGTCAGTAAATTGTGCTATTGACATATTGTTTCTCCTTGTAATCTTGTCCTCTGTTTTTAAGAAACACATTTTATAATCCTCCTTCTCTAAGAATTTGAGGATTTATATTTCAGTGTGTTTCTTTCATAATTATTGCGGCAGCGAAAAAACTTCTCTGTTAGAGGTTATTAAGAAATACACACATTTTATAAACTTGATTCAGTCAGGATCTGAGGTTTTAAATTTCAATGTATTTCTTCCATTTTTTGTTAGCGCATAGGGGCGCTAATCAAAAGCTCATATCTGGTGCCATTGTCTGATTGCAAGCTTTAAAATTGCATTGTTTGTTGCTAGTCATTACTGGTTGTTCGCTTAAATCCTGAATTTATAAGCTGTAGACATTGCCCAGTTTCAGGTTGTCGAAAATAGCGCCAGATTTGGTCTCTGTCAAAATTGAGAGAATTTTACTAGAGAAATCCGCTTACCAGAAATTGAGATATTTGGGATTTTGTAAATCAAGGGTAAAGCAGATCAGCCTTTGGTATAAAACCTTTTGCACTTGGTAGCTATTCGCTTTCCGTCAGATAATTACTTGAATTTATTTCGTAGTCAGGCTTTCAGCTCTGAGTTGGGAATTTCAAAAGCGATGAAGTCTTTACCACGCAACTCTGTCATCCTATAACGGGAAGGGACTAAGTGCAATGTCCGATACAAAATTTAATTATATTGACCGTCTAGTTACCATGTATTAACATTACTTTATCATATACCCCTTATACGCTACCTCGTGTAATATTTTTGACATTTTTACGTACAAACACTGTATAATTGCGATGTCAAAACTAAATAACTTTAGCTTTTAAGCTCTATTTTTCGTGAAGGCTGTTATTGGGAGCGACTGCGTTAAACGGGTTTCTCGGCTTGTTTGCCCTTGGCTTTCTCGTTCGTATAGCGTCTTTGTTAGGATAAGGGTAGCAAGTAAAGTTTGACAAAAAAAGCTTAATAAAAAAAAGATTTACATCAAGATATGTTAGTGTTTGACTAAGTTGTATAAACCCTAAATTCTTGGTTTAAAATTTATGGATACCATCACCATAGCCAGTTGTAACTGAATATTAAATTACCGATTGCGCTAGATTAATTTTGTGGTATTGGTTAAAACAAGGTAACAAACCAGATTTAGGAGTTTTGGAAAATTCTGCGATGACATACGTTAAAAATGATTTATGGCTCACGGTTACAGCTGATTTATTAGCTAATTATCCAGACGCAGTTAATCGGATATACAAAGGTGAAATTGATGGAATGCTGATTAAGCAGGTTTTCACCAAAGAAGAAATGCTCAAGGCGAAACATCAACTGGAAAACATAAAAAGTCGGAAAAGTGTGGGTTACGGCGAATCATTTGGTGTTGTTCTACCTGCCAAAGAAAATGAACCGACTAAATACTTCCAAGATGTAAAGACATATAGAAACGATCTGAAAAATATTTTTGAAATTGGTTATGAACAAAGAATTGAAGGATTACTAAGTAAGGTGTCAGGAGGGAGAGTAGTAGAGATAGCCTCAGAAAATAATCAAACTTATGCCCCTGCTCAAATCAGATTTGTTGAGCCAAATAAAGGTGGGATTATTATTCATAAAGGTAGTCAATTTCTCCAGCATCCATCCTTTGCTCATTTAACAAAAATTGCTAGATTACAAGAACATCTGAGTTATTTTCTGATCGTCGATAAGCCGGAAGAAGGTGGAGAATTAATAATTTACGATTTGCCGCCAGAAGAAGCGAAAAAGGATTTTGATACTTTAGTTAAGGATTCCGCTTTTGAAAAATGCGACAAAAAATATATCAGTCCAGACATTGGTGATATGGTTCTTTTCCACGGTGGTACAATATGGCATAAGGTAGCGGAGGCCAGGGGAAACAAAAATCGTATTAGTATAGGTGGATTTGTTGCTATATCAACAGACGATCAAAAGATATTCTATTGGAGTTAATCAAATTATAGTCAAAAATCATTGCAGAATTTAGGCTATTGCTTAAAGGATGTTTTTAAAGTATCAAATTGTGTTACTATCTCCTTTTTTGTTGGGATTTAGGGAGATGAAGGAATTTTTACATAACCAAGCACTTTTAAAACATCCTCTTTGTAGGACTTTATCTAAATACAAGAACGTCAGCGTTATTTTATAAAGGTTCTAGCTTCGACAGCCATTTTTTATTTCTCAATAATTTTGGTGGGACAAAATTATTGAGAAATAAGGGTTTTTAGTTTGATGCGATCGCATCTAATTAATGTATGTAAAATGGCTCATCACAAATTTAAAATTATAGATGGAGAACAAGATGAATAAAAATGCTACTCAGCCAGACTTAGCAATCAAAAACTGGCTCACTTTAGAAGCTGAATTAGCCAGTAATTATCCTGATAGCATTAATCAAATTTATCAAGGTGAAATCGATGGAATGCTCCTCAAAGGAGTCTTTTCCCAGGCAGAAATGTTAGAAGTAAAACAGAGACTAGATAACGCCAGTGACGAGCTAGAAACTGTTAGATACGGTACAACCCTTGGCTGTGTTTTAATGGCAGCAGGTAGTGATAAAGAAAGATATTTTCAAGGTGCAGACAATTTCAGGAACAAGTTAAAGACGCTTTTTGACACCAATTTTGAAGCGAGATTAGAAGCAACTTTAACTGAAATTTCTGGAGGCAGAAAGGTCGAGGTAGCTAGAGAAAATGATGAGCGGGTTTATACTCCGGCTACTGTGAGATTTGTTTACCCAAATCTAGGTGGAATGGTTCCCCATAAAAACAATGATTTTCTGGAAAATTCTTACTACGATCACTTGAACCAAATTGCCAAAATGGTAGATGCTCTTAGCTATTTTATCATCATTGATAAACCAGAAGCAGGTGGAGATTTAGTACTTTACGATTTACCTCCAGAAGAGTCAATGACTCTCACCAAAGATTTGGATTTAGAAAAATGCCCCAAGAGATATATTACCCCCGATATCGGAGACATGATTGTTTTTCACGGCGGTAATATAGTGCATCAAATTACTGATGTAATAGGGCAAAAAGTTAGAATTACGATTGGTGGCTTCTTAGCAATGTCTAAAGACGATCAAAAAATCCTCTATTGGAGTTAAATAGTTTTGCTGTGACTCGATAGAGGTATAGGTAGGCAAGAAGAGGAAATGATTGAGCTTTTTCGACTTTCAACTCAGCAAAAGCATCTGTGGTTGTTGCAGCAAGCTGATTCTAGCTTGCCTTATCGGACTCAGTGTGCTGTTTTAATTGAGGGAATTCTCAATATCGAGACTCTCGAAATTGCCTTAAATACTGTCATTAATCGACATGAGATTTTACGTACCACATTCAAAAGTTCACCAGAAGAGAGTATTCCCTTTCAAGTCATAACCGACAGTAACCTACCACCAATTTATCAGCACGACTTGGCTGCTTTAACTGCATCAGAACAGGAAGCTGAAATCGCAGCAATTTGGCAAAAGATGAGCCAATTGGATTTCGATTTTGCACAAGCTCCAATTTTGAATGTATCTTTGATAATTTTGTCGCCTCAAAAGCATTTATTATTTCTTTGTTTACCGTCTCTGTGTGCAGATGGTGTAACACTTAAAAATTTGGTGCGTGAAATTAGCTGTAACTATGGAGGATTGGCAAAAGGACAGCTTCAGCACGAACCAATGCAATATGCTGATTATTCAGAATGGCAACATGAATTACTCGTAGCAGAAGATACCAAAAAAGGTCGAGAGTATTGGGAAAAACAGGATATTTCTGCTATTTTTAATTTCAAACTTCCAGGAGAAAATCAGTCAGCTAATAAGAGAGAATTTCAACCAAAATTAATTGCGATCGCTATTCAACCACATACAGTTGCAAAGCTAAAAAACCTGATACGGCAGTATGATATTTCAATATCTGTATTTCTGCAAACTATCTGGCACATTCATCTGTGGCGATTGACAAAAGAATCAAATCTGATTGTTGGTGTAGGATACGATGGTCGCCAATATGAAGAATTACAGACATCATTAGGATTGTTCGCTAGATATTTACCAATTCATGTTCATTTAGCAGCGAACTTACAATTTTTGGAAGTTTTAAAGCAGATTAATGAATCTACACTTCAACAAACCAAATGGCAGGATTATTTTAGTTGGAATGAGATAAATTTATCTTGGTTTCCAGTCACCTACAATTTTGCAGAAGAGACAGAGCAGTATTTTGCAGAGAATCTGGTTATATATATAGATAAGCAATTGAGCTATATTGATAAATTTAAATTAAATTTATCATGCTGTGTAACCAAAAACCAAGAAATAGTTGCAGAATTTCACTATGATTCCAGCTTATTTCGAGCAGAGGATATAAAACGTTGGGCGGGACAATTTCAGATGTTGTTAGCAAGTGCTATTGAGAATCCGTTAACTTTAATCAGTAAGTTAGAAATTCTCAGTGAAGTAGAGCGACAACAACTGTTGTTATGGTGCAACAATACAGAAACTAATTATTCAAAATTTCAGTGCATACATCAACTGTTTGAAAAACAGGCAGATAGTACACCAGATAATGTTGCCGTTGTGTTTGAGAACCAGCAATTGACTTATGCTCAACTCAACGCTCGTGCTAATCAGTTAGCACGTTATTTACAGGATTGGGGTGTGGGGCCAGAAGTTTTGGTGGCAATTTGTCTGGAGCGATCGCACTTGATAATTATCGCCCTGCTAGCTATCCTGAAAGCAGGTGGTGCTTATGTACCGCTCGATCCTCAACTGCCAAAAGAACGCCAAGCCTTGATTTTAGAAGATACCCAGGCAACAGTGGTATTGACTCAAGAATTCTCAGCCTGGACTCTACCTGAACATAGGGCGCGTGTGGTTTCCCTAGATGCAGATTGGCATATCATCGCCGAAAAAAGCAATGAAAACTTGCCCAGCAAAGTCATTCCAGAAAATTTAATCTATGTACTCTACACCTCTGGCTCTACAGGAAAACCTAAAGGAGTTGCCGTTGAGCATCACCAAATGTGCAACTATCTTTATAGCATCCTTGCTCAACTAAATCTGCCTAATGGTGCTAGTTTTAGCTTAGTTTCTAGCTTCGCCGCAGATTTAGGTAATACAGTTATCTTCCCTGCCTTGTGTACAGGCGGCTGTCTCCATGTAATTTCTCAAGAGCGAACCTCTGATGCAGATAAGCTGGCTGATTACTATGACAATCATGGCGGTATCGACTGTCTCAAAATTGCTCCCAGTCATCTGCAAGCTTTACTAAATTCCTGCCAACACCCCGCCCAAATCTTACCCCGCCATCGGTTAATTTTGGGTGGTGAAGCCTTGAGTTGGCAACTAGTTGAGAAGGTGCAAGCGTTAGCCCCTGACTGTAAGATTCTGAATCACTACGGGCCTACAGAAGCTACCGTAGGAGTGCTTACTTATCAGGTGGAAAACGGTCAAAGCGATTATGCAGCAAGTGTTCCCCTTGGGCAACCTCTAGCAAACACGCAAATCTTGCTTTTAGATGAGCATCTGCAACCCGTTCCCATCGGTATCCCTGGAGAACTATACATCGGTGGTGCGAATTTAGCGCGGGGCTATTTCAACCGCCCAGATTTGACCAGAGAAAAATTTATACCAAATCCATTTATTGATTTTGGATTAAGCGATCCGAGTGAGAACCTGCTATCTTCTAAAACTGATAAACAGCTTAATAATCCAAAATTAACCCGTCTATATAAAACTGGAGATTTAGCACGTTACCTCAGTGATGGTAACATCGAGTTCCTCGGTCGAATTGACCATCAGGTGAAGATTCGCGGCTTCCGCATCGAGTTGGGAGAGCTTGAGGCAGCATTGCGACAACACCCAGCAATACGAGAAACTGTAGCGATCGCCCTAGACGATCATCAAGGTGAAAAGCGGCTAGTTGTCTATATCGTCCCCCACCGCACAGATGTATCTAGCAGTGAACTACGCAACTTTTTGCAGGAGAAACTGCCCGACTACATGATGCCCTCTGTTTTCGTGAGGCTGGACGCTTTGCCATTGCTGCTTAACGGTAAGTTAGATCGTCGCTCCCTCCCAGCACCAGATTGGACACGCCCCGAACTAGAAGCAGCATTTATCGCACCTCGGACTCCAGAAGAACAAATATTAGCCGATATCTGGGCGGAAGTTTTGGGTGTCGAACAAGTGGGAGTGCAGGATAACTTCTTTGAGTTAGGCGGAGATTCTATCCTCAGCATTCAGATTGTCGCCAGAGCCAAAGAAGCGGGGCTTTGTCTGACCCCCATGCAGCTATTTCACCAGCAAACGATCGCCCAGTTAGCAGCCTTAGCCACAAAAACGCCTAAGCCAACACAGGGTTTGGTAACTGCTGAAGTGCCCCAAGTTCGTCACCGCCTCTCTTTTGATGGAAGCTACACCCCTTCTGATTTTCCCCAAGCGAAGTTGAACCAAGAACAGCTGGATCTACTGGGCGCTAAATTTGCTATTGAAGATATTTACTGTCTCTCACCTCTGCAACAAGGCTTACTCTTTCATAGCTTGTACGATCCAAAATCAAGAATGTACTTCCAGCAAAAGATTTTAACCTTCCAAGGAAAATTGAATGCTACCGCTTTCCGGCAAGCATGGCAACAGGTAGTAAATCGCCACCCCAGCTTGCGAACCATCTTTCTTTGGGAAGACTTGGCAGAACCGATACAAGTAGTGCTACAGCAGGTAGAATTGCCTTGGCAGCAGCAAGACTGGCGCTACATGTCTCCAACTGAGCAAGAAGAACAATTGCAGACTTATCTTCAAGCAGATTCACAGCAGGTTTTTTCACTGAGTGAAGGCCCATTGATGCGATTGGCACTTATCCAAACTGCTCCAGACATTCATCAATTCATCTGGAGCCACCACCATATAATACTGGATGGTTGGTCTACTTCTGCGATCGTCACAGAGGTCTTCAAGTTATACAAAGCATTTTGTGAAGGTCAGGATTTATACCTTAAAGATAACCATCTTTATCGAGACTATATCGCCTGGTTGCAACAGCAAGACTGGTCTGGAGAAGAAAGCTTCTGGCGAAAGGCTCTCAGGGGACTACGCGCTCCAACTAAGTTAGGTGTAGATTGGGTGTCGGGCAATTTACCCGATCCAGATTGGGGATGGGGATATGCTCAGGAGGAAACCACACTCTCAGCCGATGTTACCTCGTCCCTACAGTCCTTTGCCAGAAAGCATCATTTAACGCTCAACACCATCATTCAGGGAGTTTGGGCTTTGCTTTTAAGCCGATACAGCGGTGAGGAAGACGTGGTTTTCGGCGTGACTGTCTCTGGTCGTCCAGCAGATTTGCCAGGAGTTGAGGCGATCGTTGGACTATTAATCAATACCCGACCGATGCGAGTACAAGTTTCTGGTCATGTCTCTGTTTTATCCTGGTTACAGAGGTTGCAACAGCAACAAGTAGAACTGCTTCAGTATCAGTATAGTTCTCTAGTGCAGATTCAAGAGTGGAGCCAGATACCCAGAGGAACGCCTTTGTTCGATAGTTTTGTCTCCTTTCAAAATCACCCATTGAATCTTTCCTTAATAGAGGAAAACAGTAGCCTAAAAATTATCAATGTACGTTCCTTTTTTGAAACCAACTATCCTTTAAGTGTAACGGTAGAACCAGGTTATCAACTGTTAATCAGAATCGAATATTTATCCAATAAATTTGATATTGCCACTATTCGCCGAATATTAGAACAGTTTGGGACTGTGCTGAAAAATATTCCAGTCAATTTAGCCCAACCTCTATCGCATATTTCTCTAACTACTGAAACTAACGTAGTAGAAAGTCAAGTGCTAGTCAATAGTTTCAATGCTGATCTGGAGTAAATTAGGATATTATGTGCGGTATTTGTGGATATTTTGATATTTCAAAAGAGCGCAGTCCAGAAATGAAAATTCTGGAAAATATGGCTGACACATTAATTTATCGAGGGCCAGATTCATCGGGATATTTGATTAAAGAAAATTTAGGTTTAGGCTTCCGGAGGTTAAGTTTAATTGATTTAGCAGGCGGTAATCAACCTCTATATAACGAAGATGAAACAATAGTCTTAATATGTAATGGAGAAATATTTAATTATTTAGAATTGAAGAAAGAACTAGTTAAAAAAGGTCATGAATTCCGCACCAATACAGATGTAGAAGTTTTGATTCATCTCTATGAAGAATATGGGTTAGATTTTTTAAATAAACTCAATGGTCAATTTGCCTTTGCTCTTTATGACTATCAAGAACAACAATTAATTTTAGCTAGAGATCAAATGGGCATTTGTCCACTTTTTTATACAATTGTGGATAAATTTTTGATTTTTGGCTCAGAAATCAAAGCAATCTTAGCGCATCCGTTAGTTAGGCGTGAAGTTGATCTAGTTGGTTTAGATCAAATCCTCACATTTCCCGGATTAGTAAGTCCGAGAACTATGTTTAAAAATATCAATAGTTTAAAAAGTGGTCATTATGTTCTGATTAAAGATTGTCAGGTAAAAGTTACAGAATATTGGGATTTAGATTACCCACAGATTAATGAAACTGCTTATAGTCAACCAGAAAGCTATTACACAGAGAAATTACAAGAGCTTTTGATCCAATCAGTGAAATATCGGTTACATGCTGATGTCCCGGTAGGAGTGTACGTTAGTGGCGGCTTAGATTCTTCATTAATTGCAGCAATAGTCAATAAAATACGTCCTGATAGTGATGTACATTCTTTCTCGATTGGCTTTACAGATAAAGAGATATGTGAGTCAAAATATCGAGATATTTTGCTGAAAAAACTGAATTTTATCCATCATGATATTTTGTTCGATTGGCATCAAATCAGTGATGGCTTAGTGAAAGCTATTTATCATTCTGAATGCCCGATCAAAGAAACTTATAATACAGCTTCTTTAGCTCTTTCTGGCTGTGCTAATAGTAACCATATTAAAGCCATTTTAACGGGGGAAGGTGCTGATGAATTATTTGCAGGTTATGTCGGCTATCGTTTTGAACAATTACGAAATAGCAACCTTTCTGCAAACCAAAAAGATTATAGTTTGGAATCTGTATTAGAGGATGAATTGAGACTTAAGGTCTGGGGAGATGAAAATATTTTTTATGAAAGAGATTTATATTCTTACCGAGAAACAAAATTAGCTTTGTATTCCTCAGAATTGAACGATCAATTTAGCGAATTTGACTGTCTTAACTTTGAGTTAGTTAACTATGAAAAATTACGAAATAGACATTTTATTCATCAAAGGTCTTATCTTGATTTTAAATTAAGGTTATCAGATCATTTGATTTCCGATCATGGCGATCGCATGGCTTTAGCTAATTCGGTTGAAGCTCGTTATCCATTCTTGGATATTAATCTAGTTGAATTTACTAAAGCAATACCTCCTAACTTAAAACTCAATGGCTTAATAGAAAAATATATTCTTAAAAAAACAGCAAAAGACTTTCTTCCTCAACAAATTGTTGAGCGAGAAAAATTTGCTTTTCATGCACCTGGAAGCCCTCATTTATTAAAACAAGATATCGAATACATCAATGACATATTGTCAAGTGATTTGCTTAAAAAGCAAGGCTATTTCAACCCAATTACTATCGATAACCTTAAGAACCAATATCTACAAGATGGCTTTCACCTCAATCTTCCTTTTGATATGGACTTGTTAATTATCCCCCTGACTTTTGGGATATTTTTACAGGAATTCAAAATGCCTGATATTAACTAATTCACCAATACCACTAACATAATTAAGTTTGTTTACAGCAGAAGCGAGGTATCGGCAAAATGGCAAAGATTCACAAGAGGGAAATGTTGGGTGTTTTAGGTGGTATGGGCCCATTGGCATCGGCTGAATTTTTGAAGACAATTTATGAATATAATATTTTCGGTCAACGTGAACAACAATCACCTAAAGTTATTCTTTATTCTGACCCCACATTCCCTGACAGAACGGAAGCTTTGCTCAGGGGAGATGATGAAATTTTACTAGCTAATTTAATAGCAGCTTTAGATCAATTATGTGAATTAGATGTTTCAAAAATTGTTATTTGTTGCATAACTTCTCATTACTTACTGCCCAAATTACCCTATGATTTAAGAGATAGAGTGATTTCTTTAGTAGATATCATTTTCAAAAAGATTTTAGACCAACCAAAAAAGCATTTATTAATTTGCTCAACCGGAACGCAAAAATTACAAATCTTTCAAAACCATATTCTTTGGCAGTTTGTCAAAGATGACATCATATTACCTGATGAAAGCGATCAAAATTTAATTCATCAAATGATTTATTATCTAAAAATTAAAGGAGATTTTCAAAAGTGTCTGCCTATTTTAGAAAACTTGCAAGCGAAGTATAATGTAAAAAAATTGATCGCAGGCTGCACAGAAATTCATTTGTTAAATAAATATTTAGAGTCAGTTGCAGGTAAGCAACCCGAAAATATCTTTTTAGATCCGTTGACGATAATAGCACAAGAACTATGGAGTATTTCAAATCTGCAAAATTACACAGATTTACCAAATACAATTGTGGCTTTCCAGTTTCTCTCCCGGATATTTTCGCCAGATTTACATCTTCCTCAAGAAATAGACAAATATAATTCTAAAAAATATGAACTCTCAAATTTATATTCAAGATTGGTTTAGTGAAACTGCTGAAAAATTTAGCAAAAATACAGCTATTGATTGCGGTGAACGACAATTTACCTATGGTGAAATTGAAACGCAGTCAAATAAACTTGCCAATTTTCTCATTGAGCATGGCGCTATTAAAGGCTCAATGATAGCGATTTTGGCTAAAGATTCTGTTAAAGTTATTATTGCAATCATCGGCATTTTAAAAGCAGGGTGTGTTTTTGTACCGCTAGTTCCTAATTTACCTGATGAGCGAATTTATACCATCATTGCAGAAGTAGCTCCACAATGGTTAATCGTTGATGCAACAGGGTTAACAAAAATTAGCAATGGTAGAATAGCAGAATTTTTACAATCGCCAGTTATTTGTTTAGAAGAAAATCGCAATTTTGATAGTTTTAATCCTCTGAATTGCTACCTGAATAAGTATGCAGAATATTCTCAATTTGAGAAGCCAAATATTCAAATAGAACCAGACGATATGTCCTACTTATACTTCACCTCTGGTTCGACGGGTAAGCCTAAAGGAATAGCAGGTCGTTTGAAAGCGATCGCTCATTTTATCAACTGGGAAATTCAAACATTTGGGATTAAAGAGTTCACCAGAGTTAGTCAATTAATTACTCCCGCTTTTGATGCTTTTTTAAGAGATATTTTTGTTCCTTTATGTGCTGGTGGCGTCGTTTGCATACCGGAAGAAATTGATATTATCCTTGATGCTAGAAAGCTAATTGAATGGATAGAACGTCAGCAAATTAATCTAATTCATTGTGTACCTTCCTTATTTCGCTCTCTTCTAAATGAGGATTTAGACCCGAAAAGTTTTTCATCTTTGCAATATATTCTTTTATCTGGAGAACCCCTACTGCCTGCGGATATTAGCCGTTGGATGGATATTTACGGCGACAAAATTCAGTTAGTCAATCTTTATGGGGCATCAGAAACAACAATGACGAAGTTCTTTTATTTCGTCAAGGCTGCCGATCGAGAACGACGGTCTATCCCTATTGGTAAGCCAATGGATGGAGCTGCGGCTTTAGTTGTTGATGAGCGAGGAAAAGTTTGTCTTCCGGGAATGGTGGGTGAAATTTATATTCGGACTCCCTATCGCACCTTGGGATATTATCAGCAGCCAGAGTTAACCAATCAATTTTTTATTCCCAATCCTTTTAGTAATAACCCCCATGATATTGTCTATAAAACGGGCGATTTAGGTCGAATTTTAGAAGATGGAAATTTTGAATGTTTAGGCCGCCGAGATGGGCAAGTCAAGATTAGAGGAGTGAGAATAGAATTAGGAGAAATTGAGAATTATCTGCGACTTCATCCATTAGTTAAGGATGTGGTTGTCGTAGATCGTGAAGACGCAAATAGTCATAAATATTTGTGTGCCTATGTTGTTCTCAAAGAAGAATTGGAATCAGGGAAATTGAGAGATTTTTTATTAAAATCCCTGCCAGAATCGATGATACCTTCAGTATTCGTGCTGATGGATGCTTTGCCAAGAACCATTAGCGGGAAAGTGGATAAGCGATCGCTCCCCGCACCCAATCGACAACAAAACCGAACTTTTGTACCACCCCAGACACCCATTGAGACACAGTTGGCGCAAATCTGGTCACAAGTCCTAAATCTTGACCGAGTAGGGTTAAACGATAATTTTTTTGAATTAGGCGGACACTCCCTCAACGCCACTCAGCTACTTTCTCGCGTGGCTAAAACCTTTCAAGTAGAAATACCTTTGCGATCGCTGTTTGAGTCGCCAACATTAGCTACTCAAGCCGAAAGCATTGAAACTCTGCATTGGGTAAAAGAAAGTCCACACCTTGAGGGCGCATTGGAGGAGGGAGAATTATGACAACCATCGAGTTTTTATCTGAGTTGCGCCGCAGCAATATCAAACTGTGGGTGGAAGGCGCGGCTCCACAGGAGCTTCGCCTCCGTTATAGCGCTCCCCAAGGAACCCTGACACCTGCTCTCAAAGCCGAGTTATCACAGCGCAAGGCGGAAATTCTCGATTTTCTATGGCAAGCTACAGTTACTCCTGCTACTTATAGTCCATTGCGCTCCACCTCACGCAATGCCAAACTTCCTCTTTCTTTTGCCCAACAACGGTTATGGTTTCTTGACCAATTAACCCCCGGTAGCTCGGTATACAACATTTCTGGAGCCGTTGAAATCCAAGGTTTACTCAACGTAGCAGCACTAGAAAAGAGCTTGAACGAAATTATTCAGCGTCATGAAATCTGGCGTACTTCCTTTAAAGCGGTAGATGGGGAACCGCTACAAGTGATTGCTCCCAGTTTCAGCTTCACGCTCAAGGAAGTGGATCTCAGGTTAATAGCAAAAAAAGAACAAATAGATACAGTAAAATTCCTCATAGAGAAGGAAGCAGAACAGCCCTTCGATTTATCTAAAGCACCGTTATTAAGAGCAACGTTGCTGCAATTAGATGAAGTTAACTATGTACTAATTTTGACTATTCACCACATTGTTTTCGATGCTTGGTCTATGGGAGTGCTAATTGGGGAATTAGCAGTACTCTATGAAGCGAACGCTCTTGGCATACCGCATCTACTCCCTGAACTCCCGATCCAGTATGCAGACTTTGCCGAATGGCAGCGACAGTGGTTACAGGGCGAGGTACTTTCAACCCAGCTTGCCTACTGGAAACAAAAGTTGAGTGGTAAGTTGCCTTTGTTGCAGCTGCCTACCGACCGTCCGCGAACGCCACAGCCAACTTTCCAAGGAGCAAAGCGATCGCTGACACTATCTAAGACTCTATCCCAGGCAGTGAAGAACCTGAGCCAGCAGTCAGGTGTAACTCTATTTATGACGCTGCTGGCGGCATTCAAGACCTTACTTTATCGCTACACAGGTCAAGCAGATTTGCTAGTTGGCACAGCGACAGCAGGTCGCAACCTACCGGAAGTAGAACAACTAATTGGCTGTTTTGTCAATACTTTGGTGCTACGGACTGACCTTTCTGGCAACCCGACATTTTTGCAGCTGCTAGAACAGGTGCGGGAAGTTGCCTTAGAAGCATTCAATCACCAAGACTTGCCCTTTGAAAAACTGGTAGAGGAATTACAGCCAGAACGCGACCTCAGTTACTCGCCGCTATTCCAAGTTGGGTTCGCTTTCTATAATGCTCCCAGAACAGAACTGAAACTTCCTGGTTTGACCTTGAGTTCTCAGCCGATAGATAGCGGCACAGCCAAGTTGGATTTAACCTTATCCTTTAAAGAAACTGAGGAAGGATTAACTGGGTGTTTGGAATATAAAACCGAACTATTCGATGCCGCCACGATTAACCGGATGCTGGCTCATTTTCAAACCTTGTTAGCGGGCATAGTTGCCAACCCAAAACAGCGTTTGGATGAGTTGCCTTTATTGACGACAACTGAGCGCCAACAGTTATTGTGGGAGTGGAACAATACTGAAATAGACTATCCTAGCGATGTCTGCATTCATCAACTATTTGAGGCTCAAGTCGAGCGCTCGCCCGATGCGATCGCACTGATATTTAATGACTTTAGACTCACTTACCAGCAGTTAAACGCCCAAGCCAATCAGCTAGCTCATTACTTGCGTTCACTGGGGATAAAACCAGAGATGCCGGTGGGAGTTTGTATGGAGCGATCGCTTTTAACGATTGTGAGCATTTTAGGCATCCTGAAAGCTGGTGGTGTCTATGTACCGCTAGATCCTAAATATCCCAAAGAACGCCTAGCTTTCACGATCGAAGACGCGAGATTGTCGGTGCTACTCACTCAACAGTCATTGGACATTGAAGTAGAAAAAAGCACAACTGTAGTTTTTCTAGATCGAGAATCGGAAATCATCGCCCAACACAGCAGTACTAACCTGAACCAAGTTGTCACACCCGATAACCTCGCCTACATTATTTATACATCTGGTTCCACAGGTAAACCCAAGGGCGTTCTCCTCGCCCATCGAGGATTGTGCAACCTAGCTACAGCCCAAATTCAAGCCTTCGATATCCGACCTGATAGCCGCGTCCTTCAGTTTGCCTCCCTCAGCTTCGATGCCTCAATCAGTGAAATTTTCATGGCCCTAGTAGCAGGAGCAACACTTTGTTTAGCAACCACTGACGCTCTGCTTCCTGGTGCAAACTTGCTGCGCTTGTTGCGCGATCGCGCCATCACAACCGTCACCTTACCACCATCTGTACTAGCAGTGCTAACAGTTGAAGAACTTCCAGCTTTACAGACAATCATCGTCGCTGGAGAAGCTTGTTCGGCTGATATAGTAGCGCGTTGGGGACGCGATCGCCGTTTCTTTAATGCATACGGGCCGACTGAAGCAACCGTCTGTGCCACCATTGCCGAATGCACAGATGCCCAAAATCAACCGTCTATCGGTCGTCCAATTGCCAACACCCAAGTCTATATTTTAGATCGCCATCTCCAACCCGTACCCATCGGCGTGGCAGGAGAACTGTACATTGGTGGCATTGGACTTGCCCAAGCTTACCTCAACCGTCCAGACTTGACCCAAGAGAAATTCATCCTGAATCCATTTATTGATTTTAAATTGCCGATTTGGGATTTTGGATTAAGCGATCGGGATGATAATTTACGATCCTCTAAAACTGATAATCTAAAATCTAATCGCCTGTATCAGACAGGAGATTTAGCACGTTATCTCCCAGATGGCAATATTGAGTTTCTGGGCCGTATCGATCATCAAGTGAAGATTCGTGGTTTTCGGATCGAATTAGGGGAAATTGAGACGGTACTGCGCCAACACCCAGATGTACTTACTTGCGTTGTGGTAGCCGATGAAGACCGCTTTGGTAAGCGTTTAGTAGCTTATATCGTTCCTGAAAATGGGATGACAATCAATCAGCAACAGCTAAAGGATTATCTCAAAGAACACCTACCAGATTACATGCTTCCTGCCGCCCTAACGATCCTAAACACCTTACCTCTGACCTCCAATGGTAAAGTCGATCGCCAAGCCCTTCCCGCCCCCGATACAGACAGAAGGCTGAAATTAGCAACCTTCGTCATGCCCCGCGACAGCTTGGAACTAGAACTAGTGCAGATTTGGGAAGAGGTTATGAACATCCGTCCCATAGGTGTCACAGACAACTTCTTTGACATTGGCGGTCACTCGTTGCTGGCGGTGCGTCTGATGGCTTTGATTCAGCAGCAGTTCGGGCGGGAGCTACCTTTATCAATTCTGTTTCAAGGCGGGACAGTCGAACATCTCGCAACCATCCTCCGCTCCGAAACGCCTTCTCGGCCTTGGTCTCCCTTAGTTGGCATCCAAACCACAGGTTCCAAACCACCTTTATTCTGCGCCCATCCAATTGGGGGTAATGTTCTGGGATACGTGGCTTTGGGACGCTATCTCAGTCCAGATCAACCGCTTTACGCTCTACAAGCCCCTGGAGTCGATGGACAACGACAACCTTACACCAATATTCCTGATTTGGCAGCTCATTATATTGAAGCTTTGCAAGCTTTTCAGCCGACTGGCCCATACTTTTTGGGTGGACATTCCTTTGGCGGACTTGTAGCTTTTGAAATGGCTCAACAGCTACAACAGCTAGGACAAGAGATAGGCTTACTTGTGATTATGGATACACCAGCACCAATTCACAGGGGAGTTATTGAACCAATAGATGATGCGAGGTGGATGGTGAAGCGATCGCAAGTGCTAGAAAGATTTTTTGAGAAAAAACTGGCGGTTGACTACACAGAACTCCAACAGTTAGAACCCGAAGCACAATTCAACTATTTTTTAGAGAAATTGAGACGGGCCGATCTCATCCCCCCAGATGCTGGCCATGATATGATTCGCCAGATATTGGAAGTCCAAAAAGCGAGTCATCAAGCTTTAGTCAATTATCTACCACAGATTTATCGAGGTAAAATTACTCTCCTGCGAGCTTCTGAGATGGTAGCTGAAGATTCTAGAGGGGTGTTTTCTGGGAGCTTTTCTCAACCTGCTTTGGGTTGGGGTGAGTTGACTACTGAACCAATAGATATTTATGAGGTACTGGGCGATCATGTGACAATGCTTGCTGAACCTCATGTTAGAGTGCTAGCGGATCGGTTGAAATCTTGTATGAGCAATAGCCGAAAGCCTGATTTTTAGGTAGGGGCAATTCATGTAGATGCATATTCGTAGGTTGAAGCAAGTTACGAATATGCGTCTGTCTACGACACGCTGCACATTCGCGTCAGCGTCCCGCAGGGAACGTAGAGAAGGGGCTACTCCAATACGGTTCAGTTAAGAAGAGTAGTAGGTTGGGTTGAACGGCAGCGAAACCCAACAAATCCTTGATAATGTTGGGTTTCGTTCCTCAAACGACAGAGTATCCACAGAGTTTTGTATGAGTTCTACATATATCAAATAAACGAACCGCAGAGACACAGAGAACACAGAGGAAGGAATAAGGAGGAGAGAGTTTTTTCGCCACTTTTTTGAGTATTTTTTATTTGGAAGTCCCATAAGTAGTTTTTTTATACAAGGATTTGTCAATGATTAATGATGATTTATTACAAATTATTTCCCAGGCAAATTCTTTATCAGAATGCCTTAGTAAAAGGACAAACTCAATTAAGAAACAAGAAACTAATGATGAGTTAATCAAGCATTGGTGTGAAGTTGTTGCTCAAGGTAATTGGGAAAAATTCTACAAGCGCCTGCAATGGGATGGATTAGATATTAATACAGTTTGTTCGGTACTATTGAGTGTACCTCTAGCAGAATCGGAGCCGCTACCAATCTGGGCAAAAACTTTAAAAGAGGTTATTGAAACTTCTGCCAAATTTAATTTAAATGAAGTAACTTCCGCAACCTGCAAATTACCAATAGAAGCTGAAAAGCCGTTACCTTTTGCAGATATATTATTACCTGCTGTCTTAGTAGGGCGGCAAAAATTACTAACTTTTTTGGGTTCGATGTCGCTATCCTCAGACTGTTTACCTTTAAACCTGCTTTCAGAATCAGCCTACCTACAATTAGAGCATAGCTTACTACAAAGATTGGTCAATCTTAGCGCCAAAACCTTTCAATTAGAATTTACTAACTTCCGTCCCTATAATTATAGTTTACTCAACTTAATGTTAGATAAATTAAAATTATCAGCAGAGGGAATATTAGGCAGTCCTACTAAAAAATATTATCTTGATTTTGTCGATGATCTATTAAAAGATGGGTTGTTAGCTTTTTTTAAAAAGTATGCAGTTTTAGGTAAGTTAATCGCAATAACTGTTGATTTTTGGGTGGAAGCAACAGCAGAATTTCTGCAACGTTTGCAAGCCGAACGTTCTGAAATTGAGAAGATTTTAGATATTGCAGAAGTTACTTTAGGAAAAGTGACAGCTATTGCTGGTTCGCTTTCCGATGTGCATAATCGCGGTCGTTCTGTCTTAATTCTAACTTTTGCCTCTGGGAAAAAACTAGTTTATAAACCCAAAAATTTAGGTTTAGAAGTTATTTATAACCAGTTATTAAATTGGTGTAATCAGCACAATGCACCCTTAATTTTCAAAGTCATTAAAGTCCTCGATCGCCATACCTATGGTTGGGTTTTTGATTATATAGAACAATTGCCATGTCAGGATGAAGCAGCAGCACAGCGATTTTATCAGCGAGCTGGAATGCTGTTGTGCGTGTTGTATGTTCTGGGGGGGAATGACTGTCATTACGAAAATTTAATTGCTTGCGGCGAACATCCGGTGCTGATTGACGCAGAAACTCTATTACACCCTCAAACCAACCCGATAGAAGGCTCTGTGCAAGCTATAGAAGAAATGAGTGAAATTGAGCAACACTTCCAGGATTCCGTGCTGCGAACTGGACTTTTGCCCCGTTGGGACTTTAGCCCAGACAAACGAATTGCTTACGATGTTAGCGCTATAGGTAGTGTTAACTCCCAGCAAGCACCTTGGCGAATGCCACGCTGGAAAGCCGTCAATACGGACGAAATGCATTTGGTATATGAAGAAGTGAAATTACCTGTCCAGGCAAATGTGCCGATGTTGCATGGGGTTGCGCTCTCACCTAACGACTATCTGGAGGAGATAGTCGCGGGGTTTAGGCAAATGTATCATTTTTTGAGCGATCGCCGATCAACACTCCTGGCAAATGATGATTTTGTCACAGCGCTACAAGCACAACAGGTACGGTTTATTTTCCGCCCTACCAATTTTTATCACATCCTTTTAGAAAAAACGCTGACACCAGAATTTCTGCGTTATGGAATTGCGCGTAGTATTGAATTGGATATCCTTTGTCAAACTTGTCTGACATCTGGGCAAAAACCACAGGCTTGGGCAATTTTGCGATCGGAACTCCAATCCTTAGAGCAGTTAGATATTCCCTACTTTGGGACATCTTGCAGTAGTGATGCCCTAACTGTTGGGCTAAAGCAACCGATAGAAAAATATTTTAAACAACCAAGTTACAACCAATTTCTCAAGCGGTTACAAAACCTCAACGAAACAGATTTAGTTAGCCAAATAGGGATTATTCAAGGCTCTTTTTATGCCAGAGTGGGACAAAATATTGTTGCTGAAGAACCACCAAATTCTAACTCTTTAAAAACTACTGATTTCTCCAAAACTGTTCCTTTAACTTCTTCTCAACTCCTCCAGCAAGCTGAAG
Source organism: Nostoc sp. EspVER01 (assembly GCF_034530635.1). NCBI lineage: Bacteria > Bacillati > Cyanobacteriota > Cyanophyceae > Nostocales > Nostocaceae > Nostoc > Nostoc sp. EspVER01. Next base: position 61,561 of record NZ_JAVRCS010000019.1, on the reverse strand, counting down.
CCATTGCTGAGGAAATCCAAGCCAGGTCTCTGCATGACTCTGCTGGCAATGTCAACTGGATTGGCTTTAGCTATGTTCCTAATGCTGAACGGTTCCAATTCCAGCCTTTGGGTTATAGTCTCTACGATGGTAGTTGTGGTGTCGCTTTATTTCTGGCGGCTCTTGCTCGTGTCACAGGTAATGCCCAGTGGGGCAATTTAGCTTTGAATGCCCTACAATCTTTGCAGACAGTATTGCAGACATCCAACAATTTATTCGCGCAAAAATTTGCTCGCCGAATTGGCATCGGCGGAGCAACAGGAATTGGCTCTATGATTTATTCTCTAGTTAAAATCAGCCAATTTTTATCAAATACAGCACTCATCGAAGATGCGCGACTAGCTGCTCAGTTAATTACACCAGAATTAATCGCTGCTGACCAACAGTTAGATGTAATTGGGGGAGCAGTGGGAGCAATTTTAGGGTTATTAACACTTTATCAAGCAACAGGTGAAGCAAAGGTTTTAGACCAAGCTATTAACTGCGGTCAACATTTACTTTTGCATCGCGTCAATGAACAAGAACAGCCTAGAGCTTGGAAAAATATAGCCCAAAAGCCATTAACAGGTTTCTCGCATGGGGCGGGTGGTATTGCTTATGCTTTATTGCGGCTCTATGCTGTCACCGAAGACCAAGCCTATTTACAAGCGGCTCAGGAGGGAATTGCTTACGAATGCAGTGTTTTCTCAACCACCGCCGCCAATTGGCCAGACTTGCGCGATATTTCTGATGGGCTATGCCAATCTAGGTTTCTGGTTAGTTGGTGTCATGGCGCTCCTGGTATTGCTTTGTCACGTTTGGGCGGTTTGTCAATTTACCAAACGGATGAAATACTTCAAGATGTGGAAGTTGCATTGCAGACAACTCTGAAGTATGGCTTACAGGGTTTAGACCATCTCTGCTGTGGTAATTTTGGTCGTATAGAGGTGTTGTTGGTAGCAGCCCAAAAACTATTCCGTCCCCATTTGCGAGAAATTGCCCAAAAGCAGGCTGCTTGGGTAGTGGCTCAACCCGATAGAGTAGTTACATATCATCTGTTTAACAACTTACCAAACTCTTTGTTTAATCCCGGTTTTTTCCAGGGGACAGCAGGGATTGGCTACCAAATGTTACGGCTGGCATACCCAGAGATGTTGCCATCTGTACTGTTATGGGAATAAATATCGGTAGACCCAAAACTTTGGCGATCGCCCGCCAAAAATGTGAGTTCGACGGACAGGAAAGCCCAAAAAGCTACAGTAAAAAATCAACTTAACAAAGACATGCAATCCCCCACAATGCGAAAGGATATTTCAATGCTTTCAGGGGATTCACTTGATGATTGCACAAGGCTGGCGAAGGATTTTGAACTTAACTAATTCTCGTTGTCGAATCTTGCAATTTTTGCCTTTAGCCTGTCAAAAGTATTACTTATTATTTGAGTTTTGAATTCTCTAATTCAGTATTGCTTAATCTGATGTTTTCCTAACTGATTGCAAAATCCTAATTAAATATTATTGAATAACCAGCTTTTTACACCATAAAAAAGCTGGAATTTGTATGGTGTTTGGCCATTAACTCCTTGCTGGAGCCACTACAGCAATAATGTTGTCGTATGTCAAGGGAGAATGGTATTAACCCAAACAGCAGATGAACTTGTCCTACACAAAAGAGGAGCCTACCTTTTAGCCGACTGTTTAACAGATTATCCACTAGCACACGACGTAGTTATTTTTGATTGCCCAGCAACCCTTGGCCCTTTACCTTTAATGGCTCTAGCCGCTTGTACACATATTATTATCCCCGTACAGCTAGAACCAAAATCAATTCAAGGTGCAGCACATTTATTCGTATGCAAGCAGTGTGAACAACCCACACAACGAGAAACCTTTGGTGTGCGTCCACTTTACTGTGAAAAATGCCGTAGTATTATATTGTACAAAAATCTTGACATCGCTTACAAGTATTAACTTGCACGAAAAAGTTTAGACAAAATGCCAGCATTCTAGAAATTTGATTGCTATATTAGATTAAATAACTATTCTGGCAAGGGTTTAAAAGCTGTGCGGGATGATTTACAGGGCTTGGAAATTAGTCAGAACGATCTGCAAAAGCTGACTAATTTACCTGTCAATGGGGAACTTTTAATCATTACAAATCCTCTCAAGAGATTAGCCAATATATATATACAAAAACTTAAAAGCTCTGAAGGAGCAACTGTAGTGTTTATTGGATTTTCTACATTTGTTTTTGTCTATATTTTATTTGATATAATTATTAAAATATTTGTTACATGGATAACAATTCCATCTTGGATATTATTAATTGTCTTAGGTCTGTGGGTTGGTGGTTTGACGCAAAGCATCTTATATTTTATCTGGAAAACTAGAAGTAAGCTTGTTAAAGCTAATATGACAAAATCCCTGCAAATCCTGTTAAATGAGGTTAATAGATATAATACTGTTATTAAAGTTATAGATATCAATGACCAAATAGAAGAAGCTGGTAATCCAGAAGTGATTATAAAGGAAAGAGAGGATGTAATTGAGGCACTTAAACTCACAAAAGCTGATTTAGTTCGCGCTTTAAAGACAGAAAGGATTTTGAGAGAGAATAAGAATTTTATCTTGAGTAATACAGAACTATTTGTCAACAATTTAGCAACTTTAACAGCTATGCAAGTAACAGAGGAGGCTACTGAGCATGGAAGGTTACTCAATGAAGCATTACAAATTGCATTAGATGTGCAATACGAAATGAAAAGATTACAGACTCAACGTTAAGATAATTCGTAATTCGTAATACTTCGGCTCCCTTCTCTACCAGAGGCTGCACTTCGACTACGCTCAGTGACCACGCCAACGGCTTCTCTGCGAGACGCTACGCGAACGCGGTAGTTGAGCGTAGTCGAAACTCAGGGCAAGACGCTCAGTACAAGTTCGTAATTCGTAATGACGCTCTCTACGAGACGATAAAAGCGTAGCTTGCTTCTCTGTAAGAGTACGCGGACTCGCTAACGTAATTAAGTTTTGTAATGGGATTTAGAAAGAGTTGGAGAAAGCGTAGGTGCTTCTGATAAATCCATAGACGCTGCTGGGTGGGTTGGTTTCCAACCTACTCGCCAGAGATTATCAATGGCTTTTCCATAATCTTTCCCACGGTTGCAATCCCCGGTCTAACATAAAGAATAATCGTAAAGCCGCTTATCCGTATGGACTGGAAAGAAATTAGAGGGAACTGGGTAATCATTCCCCGAAATCCCATAGGTATCGTTCATTTTTTAGGAGGTGCATTTGTCGCCACTGCACCGCACATCACTTATCGCTGGTTACTCGAACAACTGGCAAGTAAAGGCTATGTTGTAATTGCTACGCCTTTTGTTAATACACTGGATCATGCTGCGATCGCAAAATCTGTGCTATTAAACTTTGAGCGCACCCTCGAACGATTGCATGATTCTGGAGCATTACGCAAGCTTTACTTTCCCATCTACGGTGTTGGACACAGTATGGGCTGTAAACTCCACTTGCTGATTGGTAGCCTTTTTAAAGTAGAACGTGCAGGCAATATTTTAATATCCTTCAACAACTACGCCGCTAAAGAAGCTATCCCTCTAGTAGAACAATTCAATTCTACTTTTGCAATCGAGTTTACCCCATCGCCGTTGGAAACTAACAAACTTGTCCAAGAACGTTACAATATCCGACGCAATTTATTAATAAAATTTAGTAATGACACCATCGATCAATCGGCAGCTTTAACCAAAATCTTACAAGAACGTTTTGATGAGATGGTGACAGCGCAAACTTTACCAGGAAATCATACAACACCTTTAGGTCAAGATATTAAATGGCAAACGGGAACATCTTTTACCCCCTTTGATGCTTTAGGACAATGGTTCAAGCAAGAAGCATACCGCGACTTAAACCAGTTAAAAAGCAACATTCTTTTATGGCTAAATCCTTTAGGAGCGCCATAATATTTTATGACTGTTAAACAGTCGTAAATTCTCTGAGTAAATAGAAATGAGTTATAGTGCTTCTCATTTGAGTCTAATAAAGACCAAACCCTCAACTCCTTACGCCTGTTGCTACAAGGTAGCGTACTCTCTCTTAAAAAGAGAGAGGGGTCAAAGTCTATTGCATACATAGACGCGTAGCGGCTACTTAACGAGTTCTCTATTTGCGCTAGCGTCAAGTAGTACCCGCAGGGTACGATAAGCGCTATAGCATCTCTGTATTGATACTACTAGCTTATTAGCTCATATCATATTTTTATTTTCTAGTTTGACAAAAAATTATTAATGAGTGTTTTCAAAAAATTTATATGTTTCAAATACTAATAATTGATGATGACCATTCAATAAAAATACTCCTGAAAAGGATGTTGGAAAAACAGGGTTATGAGGTCGTTACTGCCAGTAGCGGCGAGGAAGGAATAGAAAAGGCACTAGTTTATCGTCCAGCACTGATTATTTGTGATTGGATCATGCCGGGGTTGACTGGACTAGAAGTTTGCCACCGCATTAAGACAGACCCCAAATTTTTCACCACATTCTTTATTTTATTAACATCCTTAGATTCCGTTGCCGATTGTGTCAAAGGTTTAGATGCTGGTGCTGATGATTTTATCTCTAAACCTATTGAGCATAATGAATTACAAGCACGCGTAAGAGCGGGATTACGCCTGCATCAGTTGAGTAGAGATTTGCAGGCTCAAAAGTTGCTTCTAGAATCAGAAATGTCAGAAGCAGCAGAATATGTGCGATCGCTGCTACCTTTTTCCATGACCGAACCCTTCAATATAAATTTCCGATTCATTCCTTCACGACAACTCGGTGGTGACTGTTTCGATTACTATTGGCTCGATGATGACTATCTGGCAATTTACTTACTCGATACCGCCGGACATGGACTCAAAGCTACTCTTCCCTCTGTTTCAGTACTAAATCTGCTGCGTTCTCGTGCGCTCAAAGGTCTTAATTACTATCAACCTAGTGATGTATTGAAGGCTTTAAATGACACTTTTCCGATGAATTATCAAAATGATAAATACTTTACGATTTGGTACGGAGTTTACAATCGAATCAACCGCCAGTTAATTTATGCTAGCGCAGGCCATCCACCAGCAGTTTTAGTAACTGGCACATCTCCAAGAAAGTCTGAAGTTAAACTCCTAAAAACCCCTGGTATGCCAGTTGGCATGTTTCCAGAGGCAAAATATGTTGATGGGTTTTGCAATATTGAAAAATTCAGTACCCTTTATATTTTTAGTGATGGCGCTTATGAAATAACTAAATCAGATGGCACACTTTGGAGTTTGGATGCTTTTATTCAGCTACTGGTTAGCTTACAATATCCTGTTGATAGCCAACTCGATCGCGTACTCAGTTATTTAATTGCTCTGAACTCCAAAGATGCTTTTGATGATGATTTATCTATTTTGCAAATGAAGTTTGATTAATTACGTATTAGAGACTAAAACCTGATTAAAGGCATCTTGACTGGGAAATATTTCAAAGACTTTATCCATATTAGTCAGTTCAAATAATATCCTGACTTGCTCATTAATTGAGCAGAGAACAAGCTTAGTATCTGCTGCTCGCAAGGTTTTGAAAGCTAATACTAAAGCTCCCAAACCCGAACTATCCATAAACGTTACATCTTTAAAATCAACTAACACAATTTTTGCACCAGTTTCTAGAATATCAGTGATATTTTGTCGAAAGTCTTGTGAAGTTGTGGCATTCAAATTACCACTGAGTTTAATAACTTTTACTTGTTCTCTCATAATTATGTCACTCTGACTTATGTAAATAATACTCTGATTTCGCCATTATAGAACATTTAAAAATGCTTGTAAAATAAAATTTAAGATTATCTATTGAGTAATCATTAATAATTAATCAGGATAGATAAAGATTAATTATAAAATTTTGATATCTATTTTTTTGTAATCAAAATAAATTATTAGCTTAATTTAGTATAGTTTTCTTGCTAGAAATAGACCAATTATAAATAAACAAGCTAAGTCAGTTGGCATGACAAATAACTGGTATATTTAGTTTTGTAAAAAGGTTGTAATGACGAATTTATAAGCCGTTCGTTGATTTGATGTTTTGGCATGTATGTTAATTTTTAACACCGACTTACTTGTATCTTATGGATTTAGATATATACTTACATACAAGCTGAAGTTACTGCTTTTCAGATTATTTACCAAAAATTTTTGCAAAACTGAGATTCTCTAATAAATCTCATGATAATAACTGTCATTAAACAATTCAGAATTCAATTAGTTGCAGCAATGCTTACGGCGGGCTACGCCTACACATAGCTAAACCGAGTCTAGCAGTAGCTTTTCCTCCCTGAGTACTTATGATGGTAACTAGGATCTATATTTATTTATGTCCAATTACTTACATAATTGAAATAATTTACCTCTGGACTACCGCTCTAGAGCCAAAATTTAGGTTTCAACAGCGCCAAGCAAGCTAGAACCGACAGCAAGGCTTTAAAAGAAGTTTTCTGAAGGCGATCGCCTCTGCTATTTTAAGTATTCCCAATATCTGTCATTTCTCGACAGACAATACAAAAAGTAAAGAGTTGTGAATTTGTTACTCCTAACTCCTTACTGCCTCAAATAGGACTCACTTTGGCTCTGTAAAGCAGTTTCTCACCTTGAAGGTAGCCAATGTAGCGGACTTTGACTGTTTCTCCAGGTTGTGCGGTTCCCTCCAGCAATTGGTGCAGTTGGGGATCGTAAGGTAATTCTGCTCCCACAGGGGCGATCGCTTCTACTCCCCACGCCTGTAAAAGCTTTTCTAGGGGTTTCTGCACCAACGGTACTATTTTGACTGCTGCTAGCTGGGGATTTTCCTGCGCTGTGTGTGCTGCTGTTGGCCATTGCAATATTAAAGACTCCAGCAGTTCCAAACTCGACTGCTGGAGTTCTTGTAGTAATATTTCTCGCTGTTGTTCTAATTGAAGCTGAGAGCGATCGTACTCTCTTCTTAAATTTGTAATTTCTTGTAACAATTCCTGAGTAGGCGCTGTTTTCTCTTGTAATAACTCTACGGTTGAAAAAGTTGCGATCAATTCATTCAATGGCATCTGTAGCACTGACGACAACTTGAGTAGCACATCTAGCCGTATCTGCTCTGGCTTTCCTTGGCGTAACCGCAAAATTTGACGCTCTGAGACACCAGCAGCGCGACTCAGCGCTTTAAAGCTAGAAATACCTACCTGTTGCATTAAATCTTGCAACTTTTGAGTATGGGGCATTGGGGATTGGGGATTGGGCACTTGTACTGAGTTTCGACTGCGCTCAACTACCGCGTTCGCGTAGCGTCTCGCAGAGAAGCCGTAAAGCCTGCGGCATAGCTACGCTTCGGGCGCAGCCTCTCGAAGAGAAGTATTGGGCATTGGGAATAGGGCATTGGCAATTAAGTTTTTTCTCTATCCCCTATTCCCTATGCCCTATTTCCTATTCCCTATTCTTCCAGTAAACTTCTCAACATCCAAGCTGTCTTTTCGTGTACTTGCATCCGCTGAGTCAATAAATCGGCGGTAGGTTCGTCGTTAACTTCCTCTATCACGGGAAAAATAGATCGTGCAGTTCTGACTACGGCTTCTTGTCCTTCCACAAGTTCGCGAATCATCTCCACAGCTTTAGGAACTCCGGGAGTTTCTGGAATCGAACTCAGTTTGGCATATTCGCTGTAGGTTCCTGGTGCGGGATAGCCAAGCGCTCTAATTCTCTCGGCTATTAAATCAACTGCTAAGGCTAATTCTGTATACTGGGTCTCAAACATCAAATGCAATGTTTGAAACATCGGCCCTGTTACATTCCAATGAAAGTTATGAGTTTTCAGATACAGTGTATAAGTGTCAGCCAACAGGTGAGATAAACCATCGGCAATTTTAGCCCTACTCGCCTCGTCAATGCCGATATTTACATTTTTGACTGTTACTTTCGATGACATAATTTTCTCCTAATTAGGTTATATGTAATTGGGGATTGGAAATTGGGCATTGGGTATTGGGGATTGGGCATGGGGAAAGGGAAAGGGGTAAGGGGAAAAGAGGAAAGATTAAATTTATTCCTTTTCCCTTTAACCTTTAACCTTTTCCCCTGCTCCCCTGCTCCTTATTCCCCATTCCCATTTTCTATGCCAAGTGCATCTTTAAAACGCTACGGGGTGCTTTACGGACTCTTGCTAAAACGGTTTCTTTGCCTAAACGCTGGCAAGCTTCATACCGATGGCAACCAGAAAAGCCATAATATTGTCCATCTACTTCTAGAACATCAATAGGTTCTTGCTGCCCAATCTCCGCAATCGATTCCATTAAGGCTTGTACTTTATTTGGATCGTTTGTACGGGGCAATGGCCGTTTTATCTGATTTAATGGAATTTCTTGGACTCTAACCATAAAGAGTTTATCCAACTAGTTCTGTTTTTTCTCCTTAAATAAATCATAGTCGTTATGACTTCGTTTAGCAACTAATATTTAGGGCAAAATTGGTAATGGTATCATTGGAGCATTCATGCGACAAAAAAACCGCGCTACAAAGCAATTAGAAAATCAGCTCCAACGACTCATTAAGGGGCAGAAGACCCTCTCTACGAGAGATTACTCGCGATCGCAACTCTTGCAGACGCTACGCGAACGCTATCAGGTAGCCATGAAATTTTCGTTTTGGCGTTTTCCCCACACTGTGCTGACAACATTTTGTCTATTGGGACTGACTGCTGCATCAGGGCCTGAGAGCAACATCCAGGATATAGAACTGAAAATTGGAATTGTGCAGCGATTTGGCGCCGAAGCCACAGCCAAGCTGCAACTGGAACCGATGAAAGGCGATCGCTTAAAGCTAAAATTTCAAGCGGGCAATAAGCAGCAAATCCTGTTTACGAAAAATCCTGTAAAGCTGGAAACAGTCATGCAAGCTTTACCCCAGTCAGCAGTCGAAGAAGTAGTAGTTTTGGGCACATACCGCACTTTTGAAACTGCGGAAGACAGTGCTAAAAAATGGCGTTCTCAGGGAATGGAAGTGGAAGTAGCCCAGCCAGAACGCTGGCAGGTTTGGGCTAAACGAGATGTTTACAGCACCCCTTTACTGCGACGCTTGTTATTACAAAACATCCAAGCTTCTACCAAAGAAAAAGTATTTATTGATACTAAAATTTTGAAGCAAGTGCCGCGAGTGAGTTGGGTGGTGGATGGTAATCGCTATAGCCCGAATGACTTGGAAATTAGCACTGATAAAAACTTAATTCGGGTGAATAAAAGCGAGAAACCAGAAAATGCTCGTCTTTATGCCGGCCGACTGAATTTGCAGCCAAATGCTTATGGCACATACACTCTCGTTAACCAAGTACCTTTAGAAACTTATTTGCGTGGGGTTGTGCCTTACGAAATAGGCACAAATGCACCAACAGCAGCGCTGGAAGCTCAGGCAATTCTCGCCCGGACTTATGCCTTGAGAAATTTACGTAGGTTTGCCGCAGATAACTATCAGTTGTGTGCTGATACTCACTGCCAAGTTTATTATGGGTTGAAGGGAGCAGCTGCCAAAACAGACCAAGCGATCGCCTCAACTAGGGGTAAAGTACTAACTTATAAGAATGAACTCGTAGACGCCCTGTATTCTTCTACTACTGGTGGCGTCACCGCTTCCTTTAGCGATGTCTGGAATGGCGACGATCGCGCCTATTTACGCCCTGTACTGGATGCTCCGACTAATTTTTGGGACTTGTCTAAGCAGAATTTAGCAAATGAAAAGAATTTTCAGAAATTTATTAATAGGCAACAAGGATTTAATGAAAGCAAGTGGGATATGTTTCGTTGGCATAAAGAAACCCCTTTAAAGGATATTATCAAGGACTTGCAGAAATTTTTACAGGTGAAAAACAGTCCCCATGCCAAATTTAAGACAATTCAGGCGATGGCAGTAGTGGAGCGAAGCCAGAGTGGACGTATCCTTGAACTTGCAGTTAAAACAGATCGCAGCACCTTTATTTTGCACAAAGACGAAGTTCGCAGTGCTTTTGCAGCCCCTACAAGTACGCTTTTTTACATTCAACCCCTGAACAAAGGCAAATCGGAACTCTGGGGATACGCTTTTATTGGTGGTGGATTAGGACATGGAGTCGGCTTGAGTCAAACTGGCGCTCAAAATTTAGCGAAACTAGGTTGGTCAAGTCCAAAAATTCTCCAGTTTTACTATCCTGGTACTCAGATTCAAATTCTCAACAAAGAAATTAAGCTTTGAGCTATTGGCATTCAAGTTGCATCTGTGAGCTAGGAATCGGGAGTTAAAAAGAGACCAAAATCATAGAATAGATAGGAAACTCCATACGTAAAAAATTAAGCAGGAACGCAAGATTTACTGTGTTCCTGCCCAACATAAAATTAGACTTTTTGTCAAAGTCGGTTTCAGAGGTACACACGGAATTGCATTGCAAGGGTGTTAACTCTAGATATCCTGCTTCTATTTTGTTGAAATTAGTAACTCTTGCAAGAGGTTCATGTTTGAGTCGCTTAACTCTTAGTAAAGGTCTTCTTCTTTGTGAGTTTCGATTGTTACGTCAGAGGTTGGGTAAGCGACACAAGTCAGTACATATCCCTTTTCTATTTGTTCATCATCTAAAAATGACTGATCGCCCTGATCAACAGTACCCTTGAGGATTTTACCTGCACAGGTCGAGCAAGCACCAGCACGGCAAGAGTAGGGCAGGTCAAGACCAGCTTCTTCAGCAGCGTCTAGAATATAAGTATCATCATCAACGTCAAGTGTTGTGTTAAGTCCTTCAGCCTCGTTGATTAGTGTCACTTTATAACTTGGCATTGAGTAATCCTCTCTTTTGTAAACGGCAGTATAAGTTATCTTAAGGCAAAGGTCACGGCTGTTCTGTGGAATTAGCCGCTGGTTTAAATTTGCTTCAATTCTGATACTACGAGAAAAATTAAACTATGTAACTGGAAATTGAACCCGATTAGTAATGAAATTTAGTTAGTTAATCCCGATAAGTTTTCTTTATATTATTTTCTACCCTAGTCAGGTTGTGATTAGAAAAAATTATATCCCCTGAAAGTAAACATGAGTAAGGTTAATGTTACCGATATTTTATAAGACTTACGTAGAAGAGATTCCCCAACTCCTTTAAAAAATAGGGCTGTTTCATTTTCTAAGCTGTTTTATTTTCTAATCTGATTTAAATGCGCCCGTTATAAATGAAAGAAACATAACAGTACTGTAGAGATGTAATTTTTCTTTTGCCATTTTTTTGTTCATTGTATTGACAAATTTCTGACATTATGATTTGCAAAAGGGCTTTTCTTTTGAAGTCTTCCTTTTTGAGTACACGTAATTCTATCTAGCTGCAAATAAAGTCTTATTTGCCCTTGAGGGGGTAAGACGAATGTTGTAGAGTCTAGACTGGTGAACCCCATGAAGAGAGAATCTCACCACTAGAAGCCTGGGAAGAGAAAAAACAGAACTAATGAGGATCATGTATAATTCAGAGGCAGCTTTGGAAAAAGCAAAAGTGCGTGTAGGTTTGGTAGGTACTGGGTATGCGGCAAAGTTTCGGGCTGAGGCATTGTTCCATGATGAGCGATCGCATATAGTCGCAGTTGTTGGTCATACAAGAGAAAAAACCGAAACCTTTGCTAGAGACTACCAGATTGAAGTATTGAATACTTGGCAAGAGCTAGTAGAGCGTGAAGATATAGACCTAATAGCGATTTCCACTATTAATCGAGATCATGGTGCGATCGCTCGTGCAGCACTTACCAACGGCAAACATGTGATTGTAGAGTATCCTCTTTCGTTGGATGTATTTGAAGCTGAGGAACTGATTGCCTTAGCCAAAGCACAACAAAAACTCCTGCACGTTGAACACCTAGAACTTTTGGGTGGTTTGCATCAAGCTTTGAAGCAAAACTTAGACAAAATTGGTGAGGTGTTTTATGTTCGCTACAGCACCATCAATCCTCAAAATCCTGCACCCCGCAAATGGACTTATAACCACGAGTTTTTTGGCTTTCCCTTAATTGGGGCCCTGTCTCGCCTACATCGCCTCATCGATTTATTTGGTACAGTATTTACTGTTAACTGTCACCAGCGATATTGGGAAATAGAACCGGAATACTACCAAACCTGTTTCTGCACTAGTGAACTGTGCTTTAACAGTGGACTTTTAGCCCAAGTAGTCTATGGTAAAGGCGAAAGTATTTGGCAATCAGAACGCAAGTTTGAAGTTCACGGTGAAAAAGGTGGTTTAATTTTTGATGGTGACACCGGAATATTCGTCCAGCCAGGGGAAACAACACCTATAGAGGTTGGACCTCGCCGGGGTTTGTTCGCCAAAGATACGAGTATGGTGTTAGACCATCTTTTTGATGGGACTCCTTTGTACGTTACCCCAGAGGAGAGCTTATATACCCTAAAGGTTGCTGATACTGCCCAAAGAGCTGCACAGACAGGGTTAACTATGTTTATGAAAGATACTTTAGATAAAATTTAGATAAAAGTTAATGAAAACTGAACTAATTGTTATTTTATCCCAACGAGAAATAGAGAAAATGCGTCAAGCTGGGCGTTTAGCAGCTAAACTTCTCCAGCATCTAGAACCGTTTGTGAAACCAGGGGTTAGCACTCTTGAACTAAATGATGAAGCCGAACGTTGGACGCAAGCGCATGGAGCAAAAAGCGCACCTCTTGGCTATAAGGGTTATCCTAAATCGATTTGCACCAGTGTAAATGAGGTCATTTGTCACGGCATTCCCAACGCCAAGCAAATTCTTAAGGAAGGTGACATCATTAATATTGATGTCACACCCATTGTTGAAGGTTATCACGGCGATACATCCAAGACATTTTTTGTTGGTACACCTTCTCCAAAAACAAGAAAGTTGGTAGAGGTGACAGAAGAGTGTCTCCGTCTAGGTATTGCTGAAGTTAAACCTGGGGCACGCATTGGCGATATTGGTGCAGCAATTCAAGAGTATGCTGAAGCACAAGGCTTTTCTGTAGTGCGAGATTTTGTTGGCCACGGCATCAGTAATATTTTCCATACTGCGCCGGATGTTCCCCACTATGGCACACGCGGTAAGGGCAAGCGCCTCAGATCGGGGATGGTTTTTACCATTGAGCCAATGATTAACGAAGGTACTTACGAAGTCGAAGTTCTCAGCGATAAATGGACTGCGGTAACACGCGATCACAAACTATCCGCTCAATGTGAGCATACCTTAGCTGTAACTGAAGACGGCGTTGAAATTCTTACTCTACCTGAAGGTGTGAATTACTGGAACCTAGATAAAACAGCTAGTTAGAATAATTAAGAGCAGCAATACCTGCTCTAGTTCTGAACCTGGAAGGACAAATCTTGATGGTTTCAGCCACTATTAATATAAGCCCCCCAACCGGTTCGCATGAAAAAGTTGTAGGATTTATAGCCCGTAAGCTAACTGTCGAGTTTGATCGCCTGAATCTTCCCTACACTATACCCAAAACTGCATTGATCCAAACTCCTTCTGCCGAATCCGCTTGTTCGCCTGATGTGTTGCTGCTAAATCTTGATAATCTCGACAATGAACCGCTTTTTCAAAAACAGTCAACAGTAAGCCAAGCAGCATCGATTCCAATAGTTATTGAAGTTGTTTCAACTAACTGGCGAGATGATTACTACAATAAATTTAGAGATTATGAAGAAATGGGAATTCCCGAATATTGGATTGCTGATTATGCTGCATTGGGTGCAAGAAAGTTCATCGGTAATCCCAAACAACCCACTATTTTTGTATGCGAATTAGTTGATGGTGAATATCAAATGACAGCGTTTCAAGGTAACACCACGATTTCATCACCTACCTTTCCCCAATTAAATTTAACTGCACAGCAAATCTTTAATGCGGCTAACTAATTTTTTATAATTATCTTCCCAACTTATTAGGAATACCTTCACAACCACCAGGGATAGTAGCTCTAGTTTTTTCACCACCCCAAGTGCAACAGTAGCAACGCGCAGACTCAGACATCCGCTGCACATTCGTAAAATCGGCATTTTCCACCACAGCGCCAGTGTGTTCGCCGGTTTCATAATCTGGTCGTTCAGTGCGGCTGCGGGGTGATGCTTTTTCCAGTACACCGTAGAATAGGCGAATCCCGTTCAGGTCAGCACTACTGAGATTAGCATTATATAAAATTGTGCGCGAGAGATTGGCTTTTACTAAGTCACAACCGACCAGATTAGCGCGGACAAGATTAGCTTCGCTCAAATCAGTCCAACGCAAATCAGTGCCAGAAAGGTCTGCGGCGGCTAGCATTACGCCTAAATCTATGACGCGCACACCTTCAAGGCGGTCTTCTGCATATCCGCCACTCCCGTCAAGAATGGCTCTACCTAATCGCCCATCGCGTTTTAAGGGTGAAAGCAACTTAGAACGTGAGAGAAAACGGAGAATTTTCGCTTTCCCACTACCATCGACACTACTTAAAATTGCCGCAGTGCGTCCTTCTGCGATCGCTCTTTCTTGGGGCCAATCTTCTAATAATCCTTCTTCATCTAATACCAAGTCTGAAACGCCTTGGAAATAGGAATCAATTGTCTGTTGCTGGGTGATAACATTTTGCTGAACCGTTAGCATATTTTGCTGAATTGTCAAGTCTTTGGAAATAACATATTGTCGCCATGCTACGTAAACAGCAATGATAGCAATGAGAATTTGCCCCAAAGCACCAAACCATTCTGCTAGGCTACCAGCAATATCCCAGTTAATCTGGCGTCCTAAAAGCAGTAAGCGATCGCCTATACCTGTGAACCTGATCAAGCCAATGATGGCTACTATTAGTCCCAAAAAGGCAACAAACAGGGTGCGTTCTTGGGGTGAAAACCATTCGTCTAAAACTTCTTGCAACCAAGGCAATAATATCGCTAGGGATAACAGCAAAGTTATCAGCGTGCCGATTGTGCCAACGATCCAGTTATTCAGGATAACTCCAATGAAGGTGATGGCGATCGCGATTAAAATAATCAGCAATGCCCTCGGCTTAACTGTAAATTGCTTGGCAATGGGTTGTTTGAAGTCAGAACGGGCTTGTTGTAAAGCAGTTGTATGTTGCGGAGATTGCAAAGAACCAATTGCTGCTAGTGCTTGTGAGGGTAGGTTTTTCTCATTTGCACTCCCGTCAAAGTCATCCGGCTGCAAATCATCTTCGGGGTCTGGTTCTGGGGTTGGTAGATTAGAGGAATTGGATTCAATCGTCATGTTTTCTATTTTGCCCCAGTAGATTCAGAACAACATCTGTTTTATCAGAAATTGCACTAAACCTAAAAACCAAAGACCTGTATTCCATACGACTGAGAAACGCTACATATAGCAGTTTCCAATTGCCTCAAGTACACACATTTTGTAAGGGCATAACAGCAGTAGACCTCTTGCAAAAGTGCTTTTTGCAAGAGGGGGAAAAGGGTAAAGGTTAAAGGGGAAGGGGACAATACAGAACCTTTTCCCCTTCCCCCTTACCCTTTTCCCGACTTATGCAAGAAGTCTAATTCACTTCTATCAACTTAAGTAGAAGCTGGCATTGGCAAGGGTTTTTTGATAAC
Source organism: Nostoc sp. EspVER01 (assembly GCF_034530635.1). NCBI lineage: Bacteria > Bacillati > Cyanobacteriota > Cyanophyceae > Nostocales > Nostocaceae > Nostoc > Nostoc sp. EspVER01. The sequence goes on along the minus strand of NZ_JAVRCS010000019.1, from coordinate 45,924 downwards.
TTTTTTGTTCTCCTTTGCCCTATACCTTATGTTTGGTCTACAGTTTGAATTGTCAGCATTTGAGGAGGCGTAGCATCAGGTGGGTAGAGAAAATCCACTTCTACCAGTCGGCGCTGTCCAGGAGATATTTTTAATTGAGCCAGCGGTTTTCCCATCTGTCCCCGTTGTTGAACTAAATGCCAATATTGGGTTCTGGGTAAGCCATTATCGTCGTTGTAGCGAATACGAACAGTGCCTCGGAAAAAGACAGATGGTGCGGGTGGTGAAAAAAAGCGCAGCCCTGGTTTACTTAACTCATCTTCTTTAATAGGCGTTTGAAAAAGTACATTTATAGTTTGCGGCTTATCCGTATTATTGAATAATGGTAGAGAGATATTGTATTCAATGCCGTAGTTGCCGTGAGCTTCGTAAGCAGTACCAGGATAACGCGCTACGAGTTTAGCAGTTTGGTTTTGTCCAGTACCCATTTTGCCAGCCAAAAGGGTACTTAAACCGTAAGAAAAAGCTTGTCCTGATTCAGGAATTGTCAGGTATGAACTATTAGAGTCGGTAACTTGTGCTTGCCAACGAGAGCCAACAGCTACCCCCGCTACCCGTCCGTAAATTTCTGTTGCCCCTGCAAGCTGATCTGGAGGACTGGGGGCAGATTCACGGGGGCCTGCAAAATCACCATTTTCTAATAAATTCTCCCATTCTTCTAAAGTAGGCGCTCTTTCACTACCATCGGGATTGGGTTTAGCAAACATGGCCAGGTTCGCCATATAAACAGGACGATCGCTATACAAACGTAACAAAGTAGAACGTCCATTCAATGGCGGCGTTAAAGTCCGCACTGGAATTGGATGATTCATTAACATCCGGCTTTGTTTTGGTGGAATTAGCAACTGGGCTGGCCATCCTTGTCGTCTGACTCGTAGCACATCATTCATTACGCGATCGCCCGGCCCTGCATAAATGTTTCCCGAATTATTTGACAGCATGGGAGGAAGCTTGATAAAAGGTGCATCAGGTTGACTTACATAACTAGCTGCTTGCAATATATTGACAGTTGCAGGGCGATCGCTGGGATTGTAAACAATCACTCCCAAATAAAGAGTCCGCAAATCATTTGGCGTCTCAATCGCTCTAGCAATATGGTGAGAAAATAAATCAAACCGTCCCTGAAATGGAAAGTTTAGGTGGGCGTTGGGCACTCTTTTGCCTTGAGGAGGAAATGTAGATAGCAGAATTCCTTCACTCTTAACTACTTCTGGATTATTACTGTTAAATACTGGTACTTCGTCAAGATGTCCTGTTAAAGGTCTTGTTTGTTGGGGAACGAAGATTTCCTGTGGTGCAGGAGAAGGTGATGCTTGAGCCAAAAACAAATAGGAAATAAAATTAAGCATTTATTCAAAAAGCAATTTATCGCTGAAGTTTAGAATACAGCATACGTAACCTCCACCCAAGCATGACAAGTTAGAGGAGGCTGTTGACATTTGGGGATCTGTCTTAACTTGACACCAATGGCAGGATGTCCACCCCACAAAATTGGGTAATTTATAAGTCTTAGTCCGAATGGCATTAATAAAAACGCAAACCCTTAATTTGATTTGTCTCGTTTTTGCCTAATAAGAAGGCTGCCGCCTCAAGATTTGCGGCAGCAGCCCAATGATCAGCAAGTTACCACGATTAAGAATTTTGATGAATGCGATGTGCGACTTATTCTTGGAACCCCGCTCCCATTCTTCTGCCCTACAGTCCAAAATGCTTTGATTTTTTCTCCGATTACCTGATATGGAAGGGATTGCGGGTTAGGTTTGAGAGAAAGTCGCACATCGCGTTATCTATTACTTTTTAGCAGACTACTGTCAGGAAGCAAAGCTAATCTCTTTTGTTCAAAGTTCAAAATGTTATTGGTGGATGCTTCTTTGCGTGCGCGACAGAAGACTGGAGTTTCAGTTCCCAAGCACCCGTTACTAAAATTCGTTTCAATTCTATTGTTCTGAGTTAATTGCCAGTATCTGTGACGCCACTGCCCAGAAGAACATGTAGCTGTGGCATCATCAGAGGCTAGTGTTCCTCTATAAAAAATAAAGCCTCCATAACTCATGCCCGCCAGTGGATTATCAGATAGAACCATATACGGTTGCTTGTTATAGATCCTTTTTCCCACATTCCAACTACTGCAAACAACTGGTAATGGCTCAGTTGTGTTATAAGAAATTGCATATTCGTAGCTACTAGTTGGATAGTTTGGAATCTGACAAGTTTCATCGATCTGGCTTAGATTTCCACATTGAAGCCAATCACTTGCATAGGCTGGCGAAACCACAAAGATACTTATAAAAACTGAAACGAGTTTACAAAAGTTTTGAGTTTTTGTTTTCACTTTCTTCATCATCATAATGTTGTGATGTTTTGCAAAGGTTTTATCAAGCACACTCAACTCTAAGTTGTAGCAATCACCCTCTTTTCAGGAATTTAGGTCTACTCTAAAGGGCAGCGACATAGCCAACAGCTACTGCTCGGAAAATACTGAGTTTTGTTGTACAAAAATTACAATACCAAAGTGAAAATTACAAGAGCATCAATTTATACAAAACTTAATTTATGAGTAGCACTCATTATTTCAAAGAAAAATCTTGAAGATGATTTGAGGAAACTGCTAGAAAATAGTGCTAGTGAACCTACACTAGACCTCTTGCATAAATCAAAGATAAAACCCCACCCCGCCAAAGCTATGCTTTGTCTCGCCTCCCGAAGAGCGGGGAGGGGTTGGGGGTGGGGTGTTAGGGACTTTTGTAAAAGGTCTACTGTAACCGTATTGGGTAATTTTATTGGTTGCAATTTCAGTATTTTGCACTTACCTAAGGTGCAAGAGCATTACCCCGAATTAGACTACCAATGGTTTTGGCAGTAATTTTCAATTGGGTGATGGGATTAGCTGGGACAACCGTCTTATACAAATAGCTATCGAATGTTAGCCGTTGTACATCGAGGTCATCGCACATTTCCACAAACGCCTCGCGGGTAGCATCGGAACGATAGAACACGGTTTGCAGAATGTCCAACACCTTATAGGTGAGTCCGTATCTTTTATCCCAACGCTTCAGGTAAACCTTGAGGTCGCCTTCTGTAGGAATACGGCTACCACTGTTAGATGTTTCGACAATGGTTTCGGCACACATCCGCCCAGATTTAGCGGCAAAATAGATACCTTCGCCAGAAGACTTGGTAACGTAACCAGCAGCATCCCCCACCAAAGCGATGCGACCGACAACACGACGGGGACGGGGATGTTCGGGAATGGGGTGGGCTTCTACTTTGATGATTTTACCGCCTGCTAGTTTCTCGGAAGCACGGGCGCGGATGCCAGCTTGTAACTGTTTGATGCTGGCTTTATTGATGTGCATCGTGCCAGTACCGACAGCTACGTGGTCATATTTGGGGAAAACCCAAGCGTAGAAATCGGTCGAAACGTCATCACCGACATACATTTCGGCGAGGTCGTTGTAGTAGGCCATTTTGTCTTCGGGTAAGCGAATCCGCTCTTGGAAAGCGATCGCATAATTGTAATCCCCAGCATCCATTTCTTTGGCAACGCGGGAATTAGCCCCATCGGCCCCAATAATTAAATCCACCTTCAAGGTTTTAGCAATACCCTGCGATATACCGTCTGTATGGTCAATGTAATGGATGGTATAGGGATCAGTATTGTTTCCTGGTATATCAAGTTTATGAACAGTGGCATTAATTAAATTTGCGCCTAGTTTTGCCGCGCGATCGCGCAAAAAGCCATCTAACACTTCTCGGCGGCACATTCCTATATATTCATCTTCATTTACCAAATTGATATCAACCTCGCGATTGGAAGGCGAAATCATTTTCATCTTCCGTACCCGGCGATCGATAATTTCTGGTGGTAGGTCAAATTCACTCACCATACACAGGGGAATTGCACCCCCACAAGGCTTTGCATTGTCTAGCTTCCGCTCAAACAGGTAGGTTTCAATCCCAGAGGCTGCCAGTGTTTCAGCGGCAGATGAACCAGCAGGGCCTGACCCAATAACAGCAACCCGTAGTGTCAAAGGTCTTTCTCCCAATCTTCACATTTACCGAGAGCATACTACCACGGTCTTTCTAGTGATTTGGCGCTTTTCCTCCAGGTTTCTGCACAAATGCAATATTCCTTAATGTTTCGATACGAAGTGGGGATTGGGAAGAATGAAGAATATTGCCTAGTCAACCAGTCCCCAGTTCCAAAATATGCAGATTTCCTTGTTCAATTCTTTTACTAGACAAGTTAGTACCGCCGCAATTACCGGATATCAAAAGCACATTGTCTGATAGTTAAAGAATGTGTGCAAGAAGTATTAAAACATACAAGCATTTCAGCGCTCGCTTTTTGGAGAAAAACTTTTTTATCTTTATCGACTTTGTGGCTGTTGATGAACTACTGTTTTTTTACTGAGAGGGTGGTAGAAAAATTACTGAACTTTTAGCTAGTTTTAAGAAAAATGAAACTCATAATCTTTGACTCTGGAATATGCTAATTGCTTGATATTTCATATTTCTTAATACCACTGTATATCCTAACAAACTATAAATACTATGCTGAAAAGTTACAAAAATAGCTTTTTCAAGAGAAAAGCCCTTTAACAAAACTAGAAAATTTTTCTGAAATCGTAAAAAATTTTTGTGTAATTACCATTGCCATGATTCGTATCAAGGTCAGACAATCTACATGATTTTTGACTGGTTTTGACTTTTAAAATATCCTTTTAGGATATACAGTTAATTGCATTTTAATTGGAGCTTGAGAATGGAAACAAAAGCTGAAAGACATCATGTCCAAAAAATTTATACTTCAGATCCTCTAGCAGATTTTTTGTTTGAAAAACTTTTATACAATTTTAATATAAATCCGTTTAAAATTACCATTCTATCGGCAATAGTAATGGTTACAATCTACATAATAGCCGCTACTTTAAGTAATTCATTTGTATCCTCTGATAAAGGAAAAGGTTTATTAGCAGATTTGAATAGTTGGATATGGATTTTAATTTACAATCCTATTGTCTTGGGGTTTTATTATTGGTTATCAACAAATAATCTTTTAGGCAGATTATCTAGTTTATTTTACATGAGTAATATGATAGATAATCAATATTATGGTGAAGTGGATGATTTATTAAGATTATATAGGCATCCATTACCTCGATTTATAGCTATATCTGTAAGTATAACTTATGGAATTTTATTTTTTTGTTCAAGGGATAATTTACCAGGATGGACAGGTACTACACTTATCCCAACAATAAGTTCCTCGTTCATTGGAGTGATAGTTATGTACGCCATAATTATGGAGGCAAATATTTTAATTATTAACCTTAGAGGAATAAGAAAATTCGTTCAGTCAAAAGAGATAAACATAAACCCTTGGCATCCTGATAAATGTGGTGGTTTTAAAATAATAAGTGAATATCTTATAACAGTCACATACTTAGTAGGCTTAATATGGTTTATGGCTTTTTTATCTATTTATCAGTTTTACCAAGAAAATCTAATTGAGCAATTTGGATATATGCTCTTAATAATACCAGTTTTAATTTTGTTCTCTTCCACTTGCTTTATGTGGACAGTATATGCAGTTCACAAAGAAATGGAAAAATCAAAGCAAAGATTTCTAGAGCCTTTTGCACAACAACTAAATAAGTATTATGACAAAATGAATAACCTGATGATCTCTGAATTATATAAGACAAAGAATGACAATGAAGTTTGCGAATTAAGAAAGTTTATTCAAAAAGAAATGAATATTATTTTAAAACTAGATTCATCCTATAAATCTATGATTAATAGTTACCCAATATGGCCTTTCGATATGAGTACTATCAAAGTATGGCTAGTGACTATAATTATTCCTTTACTTATTCCAATCATTTCAGCTTTCTCTAAAATAATCGTAGAAATGATTAAGTAAGTGATTGCAATTAAATATAAGGGGCTTCCAAAGAATAAATTAATCCAGAAAAACCAATAAGTCAGGTAAAATCAATAATACTTACAATATTCTAATAATGTTGCATCTGGGTATTGTTCAACCATTGAAGCTAGTTGAAATTTATACCCATCCAGATCGCCTTTCATTGCTCCACCTTGTTGCCTCGGTTCTACATGACCTTGAGTGTTATTCATGGAGAGCAGTACCTAGTTCTCTAGATTGCAGTGGGGCTGACTGTAGCTTCCTCGATTGCGGCAGTTGCAGTAGCTAAATCTTGTTCATCCATAAATAACAATATATGGTATATGTAGGACACAGTAATCCTACCAAGGATCTGTAGATTTAGTTGCAGAGGTTATAGTAGCAGTGGGTATAGTAGTTGAGAACGTCTCCAAACAATTCGGGAGTTTCAAGGCAGTCGATCAAGTCAGCCTAGAAATTAAGAGTGGTTCGCTAGTTGCATTACTTGGGCCATCAGGATCGGGAAAATCTACGCTACTACGGTTAATTTCAGGTTTAGAAATGCCAGATAGCGGCAAAATCCTGCTTACCGGTAAGGACGCTACATACCAAAGTGTGCAACAGCGAAATATTGGGTTTGTATTTCAGCACTATGCCCTATTCAAGCATCTGACTGTTAAGCAAAATATTGCCTTTGGCTTAGAAATTCGTAAGGCACAGCCAAAGAGGATTAAAGGGCGGGTAGAACAGTTACTTGAATTGGTGCAATTGACTGGATTAGGCGATCGCTATCCATCACAACTTTCTGGTGGTCAAAGACAACGAGTAGCTTTAGCCAGGGCATTGGCAGTAGAACCGGAAGTTTTATTGCTAGATGAACCCTTTGGCGCACTTGATGCTAAAGTCCGCAAAGATTTACGGGCATGGTTACGCCGCCTCCATGATGAGGTTCATGTTACCACAGTTTTCGTCACCCACGACCAAGAGGAAGCAATGGAAGTTTCCGATGAGGTTGTGGTGATGAATAAAGGACGTGTGGAACAGGTAGGGACACCAGCTGAAATTTACGATAATCCTGCCACCGCATTTGTAATGAGCTTCATTGGTCCGGTGAATGTGTTACCCAGCACCTCGAAGATTTTTCAAAGTAGCGGCTTTGATGCACCACACCCAGAAGTATTTTTGCGCCCGCAAGATGTGATTTTTGAAAAGGTTGCTAACGGTACGACTACGGCTGCGACAGTAAGCCGATTGATACATTTGGGTTGGGAAATTCAGGTGGAATTAACTTTCGATGACGGGCAAGTATTGATGGCGCATTTAACACGCGATCGCTTTAATGACTTAGAGTTAGAACCTCTACAGCGAGTGTATGTTAAGCCCAAGGATGCAAAGTCCTTCCCAGTGTCTTATTCAATTTGAAGCAGGCAGAATGAGATCCCCGATTTCTTAAAGAAATCGGGGATCTTGTTATTGCGATTTTTACAAATCAAATCCCATTGCTATGTATCTGAGTTGACATACTCACCGAGAAAGAAGGGTCGGTGATTCTGGAGTAAGTAACAAGTAATGAGTAGATACCCATTACTCATTACTCATTACTCATTACTCATTACTCATTACTCATTACTCATTTAAAGTCCTGTCAACGATGATAAAAAGCCGTCCTCAAAGGACGGGGCTTCTCTACGAGACGCTTCGCGAACAGACCCAAGTTTTTGGTAATTAACTGCCCTTGGGTACTGTATCTCCAGGCCCGGCGGTGACAATCACCAGATTTTCTGGCTTAATTAAATCTTCAATTGCCTGTTGCATATTAGCCATAGTGACTGCTTGAATCCGCTGGGGAAACTGTCGGATTTCTGAGCGTGAAAGCCCTAAAACAGCATTATCTAAAATGATGCTTGCTACATCACTGGGATTAGCTAAATCCACAGGATAGCTATTGGTAATTGAGCGTTTTGCTGTGTTGAATTCAGCTTCAGTTACTCCTTGTTCGCGTAACTGTTTTAGTAATGCGAGAGTACTGGCGATCGCTTTTTGGGCATCAAGAGGAGCAGTTTGCATTTGAATCAAGAAGGGCCCCGGATTAATCCCAGCAGCAAAACCACTATATATACCGTATGTTAAACCTTGGCGATCGCGCACTTCTGTACCCAGGCGGCTCGATAAGGTATCACCACCCAAAATTTGATTTAGCACCAGTGCCGCATAATAACGTGGGTCTTTCCGAGAGATGCCGTTGTAGCCGATGTAGGTGACAGCCTCAGCTTTACCGGGAATTACTTTGTTTAGTTGTGTTAAAGTTTTCGGAAATGGTACGGTTGGTATTTTGAGAACAGGTGGCTTACCTGTGGTTTGCCATTTACCAAATACCTCATTTAGCAAAGCTTTTACCTTAACTGAATCAAAGTCTCCAACTATTGCGAGCGTCGTGGTATCCGGTCGGTAGTGTGTCTGGTAGAAACCAAGCAAATCATCACGAGTAATAGTCTTTAAACTCTCGGCTGTGGGAAAGCTGTGGAATGGATGATTTTCAGGGTAAATTGCCTGTTGGAATACTTGCCTTCCCAAACCTCTAGGATCGTCCAGTTGGACTTTCAGACTTGTCAGTGCCCTTTGGCGACTCAGTTCTAACTGATCGGCGGGGAAAGTGGCGTTTTCTAACACATCTGCCAGAGTTTGAATCAATATTGGCAAATTTGCTGAAAGCCCCTCACCGCTGACGTTAACTCCTTCACGGCTAGCACTGAAGCTCAAACCGGCTCCCAGGTCTTCTAAGGTTTTTGCTAGAGTCAGAGCATTTTTAGTCTGCGTCCCATTCATTAAGTTACTTGCAGTTAGATTCGCTAATCCAGCTTTTTGATTGCCATCAAATTCAGCACCAGCGTCAATTTGTGCGCTCAGGTTAATAGTGGGAAGATTGCGATCGCTCAACAGCAAAACCTTCAAACCATTCTTTAAGGTAAACTCTTCTGGTAGTGATTGTTTATTAGAATCTGTTTCTGATGTCGCAGGTGGCAAATATTTTGCTAGTTCTGCTGGATCTACAGGCTTACCAGGGCTGAAATTTTCCACCGTGCGTCCAGAACCAGCGCTAGAAGTTCCTGGTTTACCATCTGGTTGAGTCGGCTCAAAGAAACCGATGGTTTGTTGAGCCGGATTGAGGTAAGTTTTCGCTGCTTTTTGGACTTGAGCAGGAGTCACTTTCGCGATCGCAGCCAGATACCTTTCAATAAAATGATAATCCCCTGCGATCGTTTGGTTATATCCCAGTTGATTAGCTTGACTCGTGATATCTTGATTACCCAAAATATATGAGGCTTGCAGTTGCGTCTTTGCCCGCTTCAACTCTTCTGAGGTGACAGGCTGCTGTTGCAATTTTGTTAAAGATTCCTGGAGTACCTGGGCAATTTTCCCCAACTCTTGACCGGGAGCCGCCGTAGCATCAATTTCATACCAACCCGGTTCGATGAGTTCAGCAGCACCACCACTCACTGAACTAGCGAGTCCAGATTCCACCAAAGCCTGATACAGTCGAGAACTACGTCCACCTGTGAGAATGGCATCCATCAAATCAATTGCTGGGACATCAGGATGTTTAATATCTGGCAAAGGATAGACCGCTTGCAATAGTGCTGCACTTCCAGGTTGCTTAAGGACAATCGGTGCTTTTTTAGCAACAGGGGTAGATGGGGAAGCGTCAGCAATGGAAGAAGATGCCGAGTAACGATCAATTGCTCTCCTGGCATTACCGAGTACCGTGTCTTTTTTTGCTCGTTGCGATAACTTGCCAAAAGTCTCTTTCACAACTTTGAGTGCGGGTTTTGTAGCAAAATCTCCGGTAATCACCAATGTGGCATTTTCTGGGCTGTAGTAGGTTTGGTAATAATTCCGTACCTGCTCTACCGTGAATTGCTCTACATCGGCTTTTGTGCCTCCTACCGATAAGCCATAAGCTCGATTAGGGAAAGCAGCCCGCATCACTGCCCGACTCAGACGATAGCCCGGTGAATTTTCGTATCCCTGTAACTCGGAGATCACCACCCGCTTTTCACTTGTAAGTTGTTCAGTCCCAATTAAGGAGTTTTCCATGCGATCGGCTTCCAGTGTCAGCAGTGCTTCTAATTTGTCTCGCTGCACTGTGCCAAAGTAAGCTGTTTCGTCATAACTAGTAAAAGCATTGAACTGGCTACCCAAAGCACTAAACAACCGTCCAAACTGTACTGGACGGTCGTTTGTACCTTTGAACATTAAATGTTCTAGCTGGTGAGAAATACCATTTTCTCCCTTCACCTCGTTGCGTGAGCCAACTTTATACCAAACTTGCACACTCACCACAGGAGCAGTATGAACTTCTTTGGTTAGTACCGTTAAGCCGTTGTCTAATACCGTTTTTTGCACTCCTTGGGTGAATGAGAGAGCAGAGACAGGTGTGACTGCTGTTGGTGTTGCAGCATTAGTGAAATTGCCGGGCATTGGCACGATAGTTAAAACAAGGCTGAGGAAAAATCCTAGAAGCATGTATGGTCGCCGTTTCATAAGCAATACAAAATTTCCAATTTTAAAATAAAACCCCAAAGGGTATTTCAAAATCTAAATCTAACTCAAGTTGCTAGTTATGGAGGGATAAGACAAAAATGCAATCAAATCGCCTCAAAAGAAATGTGGCAGGAGATGATGTATAAACTTATTGCTGCACTACTTTTTGCCTATACCATATCTGAGTGTATTTTTTAAAACTCCTCAAGGGTTATCAGGTTCGTAGATCAAATTTTTACAGAATATTAGAAATTATTGCAAATAGATTAACAAGCATTACAATGTGTTCCATTTTACACGATTGTAGTCATATCTACTTTTAAAATTGGTTTGATACCTATTGTCATCTCATTCGGGTAAGTATCTCGGTCAAACTAGCAAAAACTTTTTTAGGTATGCAAACAAGAAACTTAGGGACTTGCGTGAAAATAAAGTACCAATAAACCGAGTTTCGACTGCGCTCAACTCTCGACATCTGAGGGTTAAGCGCAGCGATGCACTGAGCGCAGTCGAAGTGTCGAAACCCTCCTGTCTGGGACACTATTAACCCGCAGATCCCTTAATTGGATCGTTTACATTAGGTATGCTGTTAACAGCAATACCTGTATTATCAGCTAATGCTTCAGAAGTAGCACCAAATTTATACCAGTTTCAAGGTAAGAATGTCAGCATTAGTTACTCAACGACAAGCTTTATTAGCAAGCCACTTTTTACCTAAAATTAAGTAAAGTTTATTTTTATTCAATCTTTAACTAAAGATTATCAATACTTTTAAGATATGTTTTAAAAATAAGTAATGAATTATTCTTTGATAAAATAATGTTTAATTTTGACTGTAATCATGACGATTTTACCCCATTTGTTTAATTCGATTTTGAAGGGTAAATCTTATAATTGTTTGTGTTCGCAAACTTCTTTCCATTTCATAATTAATACTTGCTTAGAGTGAGTAATTGATTGAATTTTAACTCATCTATCAATATTAAAGCTCACCCTCTAATTGCGGATAAAAAAAGTGGAAGCAAACCTAGTCAGACTATTCTACGGGCACAATACAATAAATGTTATCCATATCTGGTTACACTCATTGCTATGGAACGCGAAGCCTTAACAATCTGTTTTCCGCCTGACTTGCTTGCAAAAGCCAAGAAACTCAAGGAAGGTAGCGAATCATTTAATGATTTAATAGTTAAGGCTTTAGAACGGGAAATGCGATACCGCCAGAGATGGGCTGCCGATCGCACCAAGGCTGAAAACCTCTTTGTTGGTGGCGGCAAGATAGGTGCATTGTTGAGATCGCACGATTGGTCGCAAACGTCACTAGGGGCCGTCGAAACCTGGTCGGATAGCCTAAAAACGGCTGTGCAGATCCTATTAACAGAACTAGATCGTGTCCAGCAGCTAGAATCCGATCTGCTACCGGAGTGCATATCAACCAATGCCTTGCATCAAGCTGCCCAAGCCGATGCGTTTCGAGTCAAGCTTACCAATGCGCTACGCCCGCTGACTGATGCTAACGAGATTCAGGCGATCGCTGCTTTTGTTCTGGGCGAGTCTCTAGGCGCAAGCCGCGTTATTTACATTGAAGTGTTACCGGATGGCAAGGAGGTGATCGTTCATAAAAACTATACGAACGGCGTTGCCGAACTGAGCGGACTGTACCATCTAGAAGACTTTGGGCGCAACCTGACAGATGACCATCGAGCGGGGCGAACGGCGATCGTTCCCGATGTGGCCAACTACTCTAAATACACAGCCAGCCAGAGGGCAATATATCAAACAATTGATATTGCCGCGCATATTGATGTGCCGCTGATTAAGAACAATCAATTTGTCGCGTTGCTGGCGGTGCATCAGGCAGAGCCTCGCCAGTGGACGGAAGACGAGGTGAAACGAGTCGAGGAAACAGCAGAGCAGACGTGGGCAGCCGTCGAGCGTGCCCGTGCTGAAGCAGCATTACGCGAGAGCCGTAGCGAACTCGAACGGCAATTGCGAAAGTTTGACGCGATCGTCGCTGCAATTCCCGATTTTATTTACACCTTTGATTTGGCGGGACGGTTCACGTATATCAGCCCGGCACTACTCAATCTTTGGCAAAAAACTTCAGATGAAGCTTTGGGAAAGAACTTTTTTGAGCTGGATTATCCAACCGATTTAGCGACCCGACATCAGCAACAGATTCAACAGGTGATCGCCACGCGCCAGCCGCTCAAGGATAAAACGCCCTATACTAGCGCAATCGGCACACGCACCTATGAATACATTTTTGTCCCACTTTTAGGTATAAACGGCGCAGTAGACGCAGTGGCAGGTGTGACGCGAGACATTACTGATGTCTCCAACGAGCTTTGCTTACGCAAACAGGTAGAGCAAGCCTTGCGCCAAAGTGAGGAAAAGAGCCGGAATATTCTGGAGAGTATTACAGACGCATTCTTTGCTCTGGATGAGAACTGGATGTTTACCTATGTGAATCAAGCTGCCGAAATGCTGCTCGATCGTGTGGCAGGGGATTTAATTGGCAAGACTTTATGGGAAGAATATTCAGGATTGATTGGCAACGAGTTAGAGCAGATTCACTGGAGCGCCATGCGCGATCGTGTGGCTGCGTCAATGACTGCGTTTTACCCGGATCGCGATCGCTGGTACGAAGTTCGCACCTACCCCGCCCCAAACGGTATCACTGTTTATTTCAAGAATGTTACCGAGCAGATTCAAACTGCCGCAACCCTGCGTCAATCCGAAGAACGCTACCGGACTTTGTTTGAGTCGATCGACGAAGGCTTCTGCATTATTGAAGTATTATTTGAAGAAAATGATCTACCGAGTGGCAGTGTGCCACGCGCCAGCGACTACCGTTTCTTAGAGATCAATCCCACCTTTGAGCAACAAACGGGACTTCGACAAGCAGTCGGGAAAACGGCGCGTCAGTTAGTTCCAGATTTAGAAGACCATTGGATTCAGATTTACGGTCAAGTTGCTCTAACGGGTGAACCTGCTCGCTTTGAAAATGGCTCTCTTGCAATGAACCGATGGTTCGATGTCTATGCCTGTCGTATGGGTGAGCCGGAGGCGCGAAAAGTTGCCATTGTCTTCAAAGATATTAGCGAACGCAAACTCTCAGAAGAACTTTCGCGGCGAACCGCCGAATTTAATGCTTTCCGCGTCTCTCTCTCCGACGCACTCCGCCCACTTGCCGACCCTATAGAGATTCAGGCTACGGCCAGCCGTGTGCTTGGCGAATATCTCAGCGCGAATCGGGTGGCGTACTTCGAGGTTCGCGGTGCTGATTACGTCGTTGAGCGTGACTATGTTAATGGAGCCGCAGCACTCGCTGGCAATTACCCGGTTGATTCGTTCGGTCCCAAGCTGCTCGCAGCCTACCGCACCGGTCGCGCCGTGTCCGCGTCCGATGTGGAAGCCGATCCCAACCTGTCCCCGCCAGAGCGAGCAGCCTACGCCGCCATTGAGATCGGTGCCTACATCGGCATACCGCTGATCAAGAGGGGCGAGTTCGTAGCGGGGCTGGCAGTTCACACATCCGGGCCACGAGCTTGGACACCGGACGAGGTGTCCCTAGCCGAAGAAGTAGCCGAGCGCACTTGGGCGGCGGTCGAACGCGCCCGCGCTGAAGCAGCCTTGCGCGACAGTGAAAACCGCTTCCGTATGGCGATCGAATCTGCCCAATTAGGCACCTGGGACTGGAATCTCATCACCAACCAATTGATTTGGGATGAAGGTTGCAAAGCCATGCATGGTTTACCACCAGAAGCCGAGAGCAGCATTGAGGTCTTTTTTGCCGGACTGTACCCTGACGATCGCGAACGACTAGAACATTTGCTGCAAAGGACTTTGAACCCAAAAAGCAACGGCAAGTATGACGTAGAATATCGCACGATCGGGATTCAGGATGGGGTTGAACGGTGGATTGCAGCCAGAGGACAGGCTTACTTTGATGCTGCCGACAATCCACAACGCTTTGTCGGTACTGTACTCAATATCACTGAGCAAAAACGCATTGAGGCAGAACGAGAACAACTCCTTGTCCGCGAACAAGCCGCAAGAGAAACAGCCGATCGCGCCAATCGGATCAAAGATGAGTTTTTGGCAGTGCTGTCTCATGAATTGCGATCGCCTTTGAACCCGATTTTGGGCTGGACGCAGTTACTACAAAACGGCAAACTGAGAGAAACCCAAAGAGCCGAAGCCTTGAAAATTATTGAGCGCAATGCCAATTTACAGACGCGACTAATCGAAGACTTGCTCGACATCTCCCGCATCATGCAGGGCAAACTCAGCTTAACAGCGGCTCCGGTCAGTTTGACCTTTGTGATTTATGCTGCCGTTGAAACAGTGCGTTTGGCAGCAGAAGCAAAAAATATTGCGATCGCTCTTGAGCTTGATACTGAGATCGCTCCGATTTATGGCGATGCAGCTCGCTTGCAACAAGTGATGTGGAATTTGCTTACCAATGCGGTTAAGTTCACACCTAACAACGGACAAGTGGCTGTTGAACTGCGGCAACTCGACGGGCTAGCTCAGATTCAGGTAATTGATACTGGCAAGGGCATCAATCCACAGTTTTTGCCCCATGTATTTGAATATTTTCGCCAAGAAGACGGCTCAACGACACGCAAATTTGGCGGGTTGGGATTGGGGCTAGCGATCGTGCGGCAAATTGTCGAAATGCATGGGGGCATGGTGACAGCAGAAAGTCAGGGTGAGAATCAAGGCGCAACCTTCATCATCCAATTGCCCCTGATGCAGCACGCAAGAGCAAAGCTCAACGCATCCGAGCCAATCCACACTCAAACAGAAGCAAAAGTGCCTTTAGAGGGCGTTCAAATTTTGCTGGTGGATGATGAGGCAGATACTCGCGAGTTTCAAGCACTTGTGCTGTCACAATGCGGTGCAAATGTAACAGCCGTCGCTTCTGCTTTAGAAGCTTTGCAAGCTCTAGAGCAGTTCACTCCTGACGTATTAGTGAGTGACATAGGTATGGCACAGATGGATGGCTATATGCTGATGCAGCAGATTCGATCTCGCCCACCGAATCAAGGAGGAACCATCCGAGCGATCGCACTGACTGCTTATGCCGCAGAAATTGACCAGCAAAGAGCGCTCCAGGTAGGATTTCAAACTCACATTACAAAACCTGTAGAGCCACAGAAGTTAGTGAGGGCGATAGTTAGTTTAGTCTCGTAGGGTAGGCAATGCCCACCCGACAAAGTTGCTAAACTTCAACATCCAAAACACGTACCAAAAAAGCCCATTTGTCTGCGGCTTCTTCGATAATTTTAGCCGTGGGTTTACCCGCACCATGTCCGGCTTTCGTCTCAATTCTAATTAGGGTTGGCGCCTCACCTGTGTGAGCCTCTTGCAAAGCAGCGGCAAATTTGAAACTATGAGCAGGGACAACGCGATCGTCATGGTCGGCTGTGGTAATTAAGGTTGCTGGGTAAGCTGTATTTGGTTTGATTTTATGTAATGGCGAATAAGCATACAGTACTGAAAACTCTTCTGGATTATCCGCAGAACCATATTCAGAAGTCCAAGCCCAACCGATGGTAAATTTGTGGAACCGCAACATATCCATGACGCCGACGGCGGGTATTGCTGCACCAAACAAATCGGGACGTTGCGTTATACAAGCACCCACTAATAAACCGCCGTTACTACCACCTGCGATCGCTAGCTTTTCAGTTTTAGTATACTTATTAGCAATCAACCACTCAGCAGCGCCAATAAAGTCATCAAAGACATTCTGCTTTTTATCCTTCATTCCTGCTTGATGCCATTCTTCGCCGTATTCTCCACCGCCGCGGATATTAGGCATCGCATAGACACCACCCATCTCCATCCACACTAACAGACTCACAGAAAAGCCAGGTGTCATTGAGGCATTAAAACCACCATAAGCATAGAGATAAGTTGGGTTATTTCCATCTAATTTTATGCCCTTTTTGTGCGTAATAAACATTGGTACTTTAGTACCATCTTTGCTGTGATAAAAGACTTGTTCTGTCTCGTAATCATCAGGATTAAAATCTACCTGTGGCTGACGGAAAATAGTACTTTTTCCTGTCACCATATCGTAGCGATAAATAGTGCCTGGTATGGTAAAGCTGGTAAAACTATAAAAAGTTTCAGTATCATAACGCTTACCACCAAAGCCTCCGGCTGAACCGAGTCCTGGTAGTTCTACCTCTCGAATAAATGCACCTTTGAGGTCAAAAATTTTGATTTGACTGTGAGCATCTTTGAGGTAATCAGCAACGAACTGATTATTAAGTATACCGACACTTTCCAAAGTTTCCGCAGATTGGGGAATAATTTCTTGCCAATTTTCTGGTGCAGGGTTTTTCGTGTCAATCGCAATAACTCTTCCCCGTGGTGCATTTAAATCTGTGCGAAAATAAAAGACACTATCATCATTGTGGATAAAGCTATAATCTGCCTCAAATTGGTTAATTAGTTCTACGACTTCCGCATTAGGGTTAGTTAAATCTTTGGAAAAAACCAAATTTTTAGAGTCCGTACCTAGCCAAATTGAAATTATTAGATAGCGTCCATCTTCAGTAACGCCACCACTAAAACCCCATTCTTTTTGGTCAGGACGATGATAAATTAAAATGTCT
This sequence comes from Nostoc sp. EspVER01, assembly GCF_034530635.1. NCBI lineage: Bacteria > Bacillati > Cyanobacteriota > Cyanophyceae > Nostocales > Nostocaceae > Nostoc > Nostoc sp. EspVER01. The sequence continues at coordinate 28,800 of NZ_JAVRCS010000019.1, read as the reverse complement.
TCTGATTGGGGTTTCCCTAGTTGATGATAGTAGAGTTTTTGATAATAGTTGACATCTTCTAATCGAGTTTTTTCATTTGGTTCATCGTAGCGACTGTAGAAAAAACCTTGATGATCGTGTGTCCAAGATGCGCCAGAGAATTTAATCCACTTCAGGTGGTCTTGGAGGTCTTCACCAGTTTCAACATTGCGTACTTTCCACTCTTGCCAATCAGAACCAGAGGAGGATAGACCATAAGCTAAAAGTTTACCATTCTCGCTAATTGACAATCCTGAAAGAGCAACAGTGCCATCTTCTGAGAGTTTATTGGGATCGAGTAAAACTTGGGGTTGGTCATCGAGAGTTTTCAAAGTGTAAAGGACACTTTGATTTTGCAATCCGTCATTTTTGAAATAAAAGTAGCGATCGCCTTCTTTAAAAGGAATACCGTATTTTTCATAATCCCAAAGTTTGGTGAGGCGCTGTTTAATTTTTTCCCTAGCAGGAATTTCACTCAAGTAGCCAAACGTAACTTTATTTTGTGCCTCAATCCAAGTTCTTGTTTCTTCGGAGTCAGGATCTTCTAACCAACGATAAGGGTCTGCGACTAAAGTACCGTGGTAATTATCAGCTTGATTGCTCTTATGGCTGGTTGGGTAAGTGAGATTTTCAGAAGAAGGCATAGCTCTTAGATCAAAGTACTTCTTTACATACTACAAAGATAGACCCAAGACTTGGGGCAATACTACTCGGTTTTTGGATTTTGAACTCAGAATTGGGTTTGGGGAAAAGGTTAAAGGGGAAAGGTTAAAGGTTAAAGGTTTTTTCTTTGCCCTTTTCCCGAAAACCCGACAAGTATTGAGACTTGGGGTATAAACTCTAATTGTTCTCAAAAAGAAAGCCCCGGCTTCTGACGGGGCAATACGTGCTATTTTTGCTTATAGAACAATTGTACTATTATAGCAGTCGCCAAAGCCGTTAGGACAGTTTGCGGGAAACGCGTCTTCAACAGCGTACTTTGTGATTTTATTGCTGTCCTAAGCTCCCTGTCCTTTGCTATAAAAACTAGTATCAGCTTTAATCGAGGTAAAAGCGTGTAGAGTTTTCCCTAAAATCGAAGTCTTTTGGTTGATTTAGTTAACGAGTTTCTCTCCTTTGAGCATTCGCGCTGCGGCTTCAAGTAGAGCTTCTTCGAGATAGGGCTTGGTAAAGTAGCCACTAGCACCGAGTTGAGCGGCAATTTGTCTGTGCTTGTCTGCACCGCGCGAGGTGAGCATTGCGATCGGTAAGTGGTTAAGGTTAGAGTCTTTCTGGATGCGAGAGAGCAATTCCAGACCGTCGCAACGGGGCATTTCGATATCGCAAAAGACGATATCGCAAGGCAGACCAGAGCGGAGTTTATCCCAAGCCTCCTGACCGTCACGCGCCTGTTCTACGCGATAACCGGCTTTATTAAATGTCAGGGATAGCAATTCTCGGACTGTGATTGAGTCATCGACAATCAACACTGTCGGGTCAATCTTCGCAGGAGAGGTATCAGGAGGAGTGAGTTTTTGTTGCCAAGAATTGCCACCAGCTTGTGTAGAAATCCGTCCCTGGAAGATGTCAATTATTTCCAGTACGTCAGCAATGGGCATAATCCGACCATCACCCAGAACTGTAGCACCAGCTACACCAATGGGTTTAGGTGCTGGCCCTTCAAATTGCTTAATTACAATTTCTTGTTCGCTTAACACCAAGTCAATCTGTAGAGCAATCAGGGTATTTGCCGATCGCACCACAACCACAGAAACCATGTCATCATCTCTGGTGCCGCCATAGACATTACCGCGACTGATTTGGCGATTGAAGGTTAAAAGTTCCTTCAGGGGTCGGAATGGTAGCACCGTATCGCGCCAGGAAATAAATGATTGCCCATTGGCATCATGCTGAATATTTTTGACTGGGATATCTAGCGTATCTTCTACACCGTCCATTGGGAAGGCGATCCTGGAGCGATCGGAGACGCAGCAGAGAGCTTTACAAATACTTAGAGTCAGTGGTAAACGAATAGTAAAGGTGGTTCCCTTACCGATCGCAGAATCGGTGTTAACTGTTCCCCGAATTTCGCTAATTTCGGAGCGCACTACGTCCATACCCACGCCACGACCAGAAATTTCATCGGCTTGATCTTTAATCGTAAAACCAGACTGGAACAGTAGATCGTAGACTTCCAGACGAGACATCGCTTTTGCCTGCGCTTCTGTAATCATGCCAATCTTCACAGCCTTAGCCTTAACCTTTGCGGAATCGATACCTGCACCATCATCGCCTACAGATATGATCGTTTGGTTCCCTTGGTGGAAGGCACGGATAGTAATGATTCCCGCAGGTGGTTTACCAGCAGCTTGCCTTTCTTCTGGTGTTTCAATACCGTGAGCGATCGCATTATTCAACATGTGAGTCAACGGATCGGTCAGATGATCCAAAATCATCTTGTCAATTAAAGTATCGCCACCTTCAATCACCAACTCTACTTGTTTGCCACACTTGATGGCGTTGTCGCGGACTCCTCGCCGCCAGCGATCGATAGTTTGAGCAAAGGGAACCATTCGCGCTCTTGTTAGCCCCTCTTGTAGCTGGGTGGTTACTTGGCGGAACTGCCTAGCGACTCGTTCGGTTTCTTCGGTAACAAAATCAATGTCACTAGCCGACTCACGCACTCGGACAATGCGTTCAATCATCTGCTGTGAGAGTGTGTGGAAGGGAGTAAAACGATCCATTTCTAGTTCGCTAAAACCCCGATCGGCATTGGAATCAGGGGCTTGGAAGCCGTCGGGGTCTTTCTTTTTGCGTCCAGCTAATAGAGACGCTTCCAGTAGCGATCGCTCATACAACTCCTGCATCCTTGCACCTACATCTGAGAGTTGTTGTACCTGAATCAGCAAGTTATCTAATGACTGTCGTAGCCGTTCATGATCCTGCTCTAAGGTATTGCGATTTACCACCAACTCCCCAACTAAATTACTCATATCGTCCAGTTGCTTAACTGGAACCTTCATAGTTTCTTCAAATCTCGCAGCCCTACGACTAGAGGGACGGGTAGCTTGGCTGGTGTTCGATTTTACTACAGTAGAATGGGATATTGTTTGATTCGCTTCTGCCAGCAATTTCTCTAAGTCACCAAATTCATCTTTGATGGCTGGTGATGGAATAGCATTTTTAGCTGAGACTGGTTGAGTGTTGAAAGGCTGGCGTTGGCGGTAGACATCGTTGTTATTATCTGTACTTAGTAAGTCTTCCAGGGCAGCAAAATCTACTTCTGGTATCTTCTTAACTTTGGGGATGGGTGCTACTTCCTCTCCTAATAATGCTGCCAAGTCTGCAAATTCATCTTCTTGAGCAACAATCTCAGCGGTTTCTGTAAACAATAAATTATTTTCAACAACTGTGTTTTCTGTTAATTCAAAGGTAGTTTCTAAATTATTAGTTTCCTCGGTCTCTAAAACTTCTGGGCTTTTCTGGGCTGAATCTGAATTGTCCTCAAAACTGATAGTTTCTGATAGTTTATCCACAGTATTCTCTGTGGTTTCCATCTGAATATAGGTCAAGTCATTTGTAACTACATCCTCAGAGTCGAACAAATCACCTAGCTGTGCTTGTAATGATGCTGAATCTGAAGTTTCCTCAAAACTGACGGTTTCTGATAGTTCATCCACAGTATTCTCTGTGGTTTCAATCTGAATATAGGTGGAATCATTTATGGCTAAATCTTCAAACAGCAGTTGTGAATTTTCATCGAAAGAGCCGAACAAATCACTTGGTTGTGCTTCAGATGATTCTGAATCTGAAGTTTCCCCAAAACTGATAGTTTCTGATAGTTCATCCACAGTATTCTCTGTGGTTTCCATCTGAATATAGGTCAAGTCATTTGTAGCGACATCTTCAGAGTTGAACAAATCATTTGGCTGTGCTTCGGGTGATGCTGAATCTGAAGTTTCCCCAAAACTGATAGTTTCTGATAGTTCATCCACAGTATTCTCTGTGGTTTCCATCTGAATATAGGTCAAGTCATTTGTAGCGACATCTTCAGAGTTGAACAAATCACTTGGCTGTGCTTCGGGTGATGCTGAATCTGAAGTTTCCCCAAAGCTGATGGTTTCTGATAGTTCATCCACAGTATTCTCTGTGGTTTCCATCTGAATATAGGTCAAGTCATTTGGAGC
>NZ_JAVRCS010000019.1:0-24516 GCF_034530635.1 Nostoc sp. EspVER01 | reverse complement strand
CATCCACAGTATTCTCTGTGGTTTCCATCTGAATATAGGTCAAGTCATTTGGAGCGGCATCTTCAAACAGCAGTTGCAGATTCTCATCGAAAGAGCCTAATGAATTAACTTCCAGATCAACAACAGATATCTCTGGGGTCTGATTAGCAAATTCTGGAACAAAATCTAAAGATTCTGGTTGTTGCGGTCTGAGAATTTCTTCCCCAGAATGCTGCGCAAACAAAGACGTTTCAGGCGTGGAGGTATCGTTGATTACAGGAGAAATAGTTGAGCTACTTGATGTTAATTCATCAAATAAATTCTCTCCAGAATCTGATGATATTAAATCTAGCTGTTCTTGATGCTGGAAATTAATATCAAAATCTTCTTCTATATCAAAACTGGCTATAGGAGAAGATATGGATTGCTGATTATCAGCAAAAATGTCATCAACCCCCGCAGTAAACAAACTTTCATCTAATGCCCTTTCCACATTCTGATCAATTAAGGAATCGAATTCGTCCTTTTCCTCTGTGGTTTCCTGGTTCCAGAAGTTGCTCAGATCATTTTCTGATTGAGAAAACTCAGGTTCTGTTACTGGAGGTGTATCAAATAAATCACTGATTTCTGGTTCACTTGTCGATAGTTGTGGCTGTTCTTCCATTTCAGCAAACAAGTTGTTCAAAGACAAGTCTGTTGGCTGGGATAATTCTATGTAGTCACTGGGGGTAATTTCTTCTACCCAATTTGCATTTTTAGTTTCTAAGAATAAGTTATCAAAATTATTTTCTTGGTTAGTAGATAGTTCCACACTGGTGAACGGCTCAGTTTCTGGTTGAGTGACATTGCTGGTTGGCAATAGTTCATCATCATCTAACCCCAGTGTTAAGAAATCTTCGACCACACTATTTTCGACAATTTCGCTAGTAGTCTGGTTTGTATCACTAGAAATATCAATAAATTCTTGTAAAATTTCGGAAGGAGATGAGTCTAAATTTATATCAAATTCGTTAATATCGCTCAACTCTAAAGGTGTAGCAGATGTTTGTTGATTTTTCGGTTCTGAATTATCTTTTTCTAAGAAATGGTCGCCAAATAACAGAGATAAATCTTCTGTTGTAGCTGTGCTTGTTGGGTGTAGCGCGTTGCTTATATCTTCATTAAAGGAGAGTAAGTCAGATAAATCGTTATGAGCCTCTTCAGCCTCAGTGCTGCTCAAATCAATTCCAAAGTCATCGTTAGTAACAATATCTAAGGTTTCTTCTTGATGCCAGCTTTCATCTAGTTCGGGAGTCTCACCGTCAAATAAATCGGCAAGGGTATTTAACTCAGCTATTCCTACCTCTGGGCCATTAGGATCGAGATTGTTACTGATTGGATGTGCTTCGTCATGTGTCGTGAAAGTAAGACTAGTGTTTCTACCTTCATTTAGTGGTGTTCCTTGTAAGTGAAGGGAGGGGTGTTCGTCAGAGACATTGGCGTAGCTATGTTCTTCAGTTGTCTGGGCTGACGCCTTGATGTCACCAGATAAAATTGACTCTGATTCTGTCAAAACCGGAGATTGTTCATCAAATAAATCAGGGGTAATTTCTAATAACTCAATTTCGGCAAAGCTTAAAAGTGCTTCTAGTTGCTGACTAATTGCAATTTCGGCTTCTCTACCTTGCAGAACTAATTCTTGAGCTTGTTTGATTTCGGTAATGACAATTTTAGCTAAAGTCAGATAACTATTTTCAGGATTTGCGATCGCACTGGCTGCTGCTTGACACAAACCACACCATTTGGGTAAATTCCAAGTTTCACCAAGTTTGACTAACTGGTGACAGCATTGCTGGAGGTTTTGCCGAGTTGAAGGTGTTGTAGTTTGCTTAAATAATTGCAACATTTCCCGCAGTGTTTGCAGCACTTGGGCTTGAAACTCGCTCCAGTTATTATTTTCTTTAGCTGTGACTGGCGTAGCGAGTCCGCGAGTGTCTAGCGCCTGGGGTGCTACCGAGTCTGGAGATTCCTGATGGGTGTATTCTGCCAGATCGGGAATATCTCGCCGCATGAAAATTTCTGTAAGTGTGGAGACATTCTCTATAGAGGTTGTGAGTTCTGTTGCGTCAGAACTACTGGCTACTCCACTCTTTGCTTGTTCTACAAGTAGTTCCAGATGCTGATACAGCCATTGAAAAACTGGCTCAGTTTCTGACATCAAAGTATTAGCTGCATCTTCAGAAAGACCATAAGGCCCACTCAAATGCTCTAAAAGCGATTTTAGGGTATCAGAGACACCAAGAAATAAAGACTCTAACTTTTGGTCAATCTGAACCGGATTATCTTTGAGAATTTTGAAACAATCTTCCAGACGGTGGGAGGTATGCTGGATGCTAGTCAATCCAAGCATCGCCGCTCCTCCTTTGATGGAGTGAGCCGCCCGGAAGACTTCACTGATCATTTCCGGGTCGTTTAAAGTGCCCTCTAAATTCAGCAAGCCCTGCTCAATGGTATTCAGGTGATCCCTGGCTTCTTCGATAAAGTAACCCAAAATCCGCTGTTGTTGTTCCGGCAGCATAGCAAAAGTTATGAGTTATGAGTTATGAGTTATGAATTATGAGTTATGAGTTATGAGTTATGAGTTATGAGTTGTGATTTTTATTTCTAACTCCTTACCCCTTACTCCTAACTTTTTTCCAAGTTACGAGTTGTGAGATGTGAGTTGTGATTTTTATTTCTAACTCCTCACTCCTAACTCCTAACTTTTTTACCTGGTTTCCATAGTTTCCACTCGGAAACGTTCAACGGAGGCGATCAAGTCACGGGATACACCTACTAAGTGTTGTAGGGCACCTGAAACTCGCTGTGCTTCTTGGGAAGTTTCTTGGGCGGTCAGTTCTACTGATTGCATTACATGAGCAACGGCGCGTGAGGTTTCCGTTTGTTCCACAGTATCGCTGGTAATGGAGCGCACAAGAATATCGATGCGATTCGCCACTTGAATAATGTTTTCGAGCGATCGCTTGGCATCTTCTGCCAATTTTGTCCCTTTAATTACTTGTTGTGTGCCCTCTTCCATCGCGGTCATTACAGAACCTGTTTCGCTTTGGATTTGCATCACAATTTGTTCAATTTCCTTCAGGGATTTAGCAGATTTATCTGCTAGCTGGCGCACTTCATCTGCTACGATCGCAAACCCGCGTCCGGCTTCTCCGGCTCTTGCCGCCTCAATACTAGCATTGAGTGCTAACAAGTTTGTTCTCGAAGCAATCTGAGAAATCAACGCCACAATTTTAGAAATTTCTTGCGAAGATTCCGCCAACCGCTTCACTTTGCGAGTGGTTTCAGCAACGGTTTCTCGAATTTCTAAAATCCCTGCTACGGTATTTTCTACTGCTTCGCCACCTTTGAGAGCGATCGTACTAGCATCACGAGCAACGGTTTCAGCTTCCCGCGCCGCCTCTGCTACCCGCTGAATCGAGTCGGTCATCACCTGTACAGAATTCAACGTTACTGCCAACTCTTCTGCTTGCCGCAAAGCATCACTAGATAAAGCTCTCGCAAAGGTTTCAGAGTTGGTTGCACCTTTTGTTACATCTTTCGCCGCCACTTTTACCTGTTGAACGATATCCCGCAAGTTTTGAATTGTCAGGTTAAAGGCGTCAGCTACAGCTCCCAGTACGTCAGCTGTCACTTCCGCTTGGACTGTTAAATCGCCTCTAGCAGCTCCTTCCACATCATCCAAGAGGCGGATCACCTGACGTTGCAGGTTTTCTTTGGCTTCCTCTTGTTCATCGGCTTTGCGTTGGGCTTCACTTGTGGTTGTGAAAATTACCCGCGCCATTTCATTAAAGCCAGTGGATAAATGCCCCAATTCATCTTCGGAATATACTGTAGCTTGAGCATTCAGATTTCCTTGACGTACAGCCTCAAACTGAGCTTGGAGGTCATCAGTTGTGCGCCGAATTTGTTTCAGCGCCAGATTCCCCATGAAACCTGCGGTAGCAAAACCTGCAATCCCAGCGGCTAGTGACATTGCCCAACCGGTGTTTCTTACTGATTCTCGTTGTTGGGGTGGCGAAAATGTGGTCGCGACAAAACTAACTGTGGCTACAACTAGCGCTGAAACAATGCCCACACTTCCAGCAATTAGCCATTGTTTTCGTTCGATGGAGGCATTTTCTAATGGTGCTAACCATCCTTGCTCGATGCTGACGTTGGGTTCTAGTTTTGAGATATCTGTTTGGCTAAAGACTGGAACGGCTTCATGGGAACCAGTCATTGAGAACAGTTCCTCTTCGCGATCGGCTGAATTACTTGCAAAAGCCTCTGCTACGTGCGGGCGTCCAGTATCACTAGTTTCTGATGGAGCAGAATGCATTGCGACATTACCGAAGTTAGAATCTCCTTCGATCAGGTCAAACCCTGGAATATTGCCTAAATCATCAAATTCCTCAAAGTCATCTAAAAACTCGATATTGCTCTTAGAATTTTCTCCATTTAGTATATTACTTGAGTCTTCATAAGAGTTTAAACTCTCTGAGCCAAAGGCAGACTCAAATGCTTCCATATCAAAATTTTCATCGTCATCGAAGCTATTTTTTCCGATGAATTCACCTGATTTAAACTGCTTTTCCTTTTGAGGCAAATTACTATTAAAAGATGATTTACTATCAGGTAAATTCGGCTGAAATGCTGATTCCAATTCTACTTGTTTTGGTGTTAACCAACTATGGGATTCGGTTTCAGACAAGTTATTTTGGCTGCCGTTTTCCAAGTTATTTGTTGTTGGCGAATCATTTCTTAGTTCTTCTGAAACAATCAGTAAAGTTTCGTCTCCAAAACTAGATTTTTTATATTCTAAATTTCCCATAGCCTGATCTGGAGACTTTGGCTCACTCAACAAATCAGAGAAATTATTCTCGTTATTACCAGTTTGTGAGTTAGAGTATGAAGAGTTATTATTGTCAATAGTTGAATCTCCGTAAGGAGAATTTATCCCATTATCTGAGAATTGACTATTTGCTAATGATTCTTCGGAAATATCTTCTGAGATACTTTCCTGCCAAAAAGCAGGCAACTCTAATTCTGTGTTCTCCTCCCAGTTTTTATTTGACTCTTGTTCTTGTGACTCTTCATTCATGGCAAAAGGGTCATCACCAAAAGCTATAGAAGAATCTGAGATTTTTTCTGTTCCAATACTATCTTCTGTGGGCAGATCGAATGGACTTTTTGAAGATGTATCTTCAACGCCATTCATACTTTCTTGATGCTCTCCAAAAAAGTTCAAATCAAGGTTGTCGCTGTCAAACTCCTGATTAGCGCTTAAATCTTCTAATTCTGATTCCCTATATGCCAGTGGATCGGATATCTCTGAAGAGTTTATTTCCTCTTGACTTTCTAATGGATCGATCTGCCCACTAAATGACTCTAAATATTGATTGATATTGTCAATTCCATTCTTGGCAAAACCAATAATTTCTCGATCGTTAGTCAAGCCTAACACCTGTTGATATTCTTCTTTTGCTACATCATAGTGCTGTAAAACATAGTAGATGTGACCCCTCAACAAATGAGTATTAGGGTCATCTGGTAAATTTTGCACCACTTGGTCAACTAAAGTGGCCGCAACCTCATAATTTCTTTGAACATAGGCGGTCATCGCCTGTTGATATGTTGGCTCGTAATTATCAATACTTGCTGCCATTTCCTCCTCCAATTTCATCCTGCCCACCTAGCACTTCGTACAATTGCCATTTGATCGAGCAGTCGTAGACACTGATTGCTTTTAGCACCTAATGACCACTCTCCACGTAAAAAGGGAGCCATCGTATCAGGAACACTAGTTGGTGGCATGAGATTCTGGACATCCAGCCAATCCATACCACCGATTTCCTCTACTGCTAAACCCACTATTGTGTCTTGCTCTTCAATGGCAATCACCGAAATTTCAGCTCTATCCGTGTTTAATGCACCTGCTTCCCCCAGAAATTGACCCAAGTCAGCCACCCAAATAACTCGACCTCGTAAATTTAGAGTACCCAAAAGTAAAGGAGAAGCATTAGGAATCGGGGTGATTCTATCAGGACTTAGTTCAATTACCTCTCGGATGCCAGTTGCTTGTAGTGCAAACTCCTGATGCGAGGGAATGTAAAACCTCAAATGTAACTCACCTTCAGGACTTTCTACTTGTAATTCTGGTCGAAAGTGGTCTTGACCTCCGCCACTTAAAAAGTCCGGTTTGCTGACCATGTTGTTTTTATCCTTATCCTCGCAGCAGTTGTTTGACTGTACCTACCAACTCGGTTGGTTGAAACGGTTTGGCTATGTAAGCATCTGCACCCTGCTTCATGCCCCAATAGCGATCGAATTCTTCGCCTTTGGAAGAACACATAACCACTGGGACATTTTGGGTTTTTGGATCGGATTTTAACCGCCGACAAACTTCGTAGCCGTTCATTCGGGGCATGACAATATCTAATACCACTAAATCTGGAGGTGCTATTTGAATTGCCTCTAATGCTTCTAATCCATCACTAGCATGGGTAACTGTTAGGCCAGTTGCTTTCAGGAGGTCTGTAATCATCTCCCTTTGCGCTATACTGTCTTCCACAATCAGAACTGTGCTCATAAGTGTCTATTTACCTCCTGATTTAGACGTTCCTAATTGGAACATTCCCTGATTCCTCCGCAAGTATTAACTGTATAAATTAATTTTATGTCTTCACTATTTTCCCGTAGATTGACGTTTCACTCAGTTAACTGACTCTGTGATAACATCTTTTAACTCATCTTTTAGTAGATCAACAAATCTTTGATCTCTTTATATGCCCCATAGACAACGGAGACGAAGAAGATGAGGGAGAAGTAATCAATGCCCCATGTCCAATTTTCATTGGTTGTTGATATATTTTTCTATGAGCATCAGTAACTCTGTGTCTGTAAACGGTTTTGTTAAATAATCTGTTGCCCCGACCATCCTAGCTTTGACTCTATCCATAAACCCATCTTTCCCAGTCAGCATGATAATCGGTGTGAGCCGAAATGCTGTTGAATGTCGCAGCATGGCACAAACCTCGTATCCTTCCAATTCCGACATAGCAATGTCGCATAGAATTAAATCTGGTTTGAGTTGAAAAACCAGACTCAGTGCTTCTAAGGGATTGGTGAGAGCGATCGCTTCATAACCTTGTGGTTGTAGGATGGAATTTATAGTCTCACCGATGGCGATCGCATCGTCAATACATACTATCCGCCCCATTGGTTTTTCTTTCAATTCCCAGCTATCCGTGTGTGTACTTGGGTAATTAGTCTCGGAATATACTAGTTGTAGCCAACTTTGTTGCACATAAGGATATATTGCCTTAGCAACTGTCAAAATGTCTCGGTTGAGATGGCGAGCTAGTTGTCGCAAGGATGTTTTACCATCAGCCCAATGTTGTAGCTTATTCACGGTTGCTTCTGGTAAAGAAGATTGTAGCTGAACTTTGTCAGATAGCACTGGCAATTGTTCTGGAGACTGAATGTGTGGATAGAGTTGCTTCCACTGTTGCAGCTGCTTGGTGATTTTTGTCACCAATGGAGCAATCTCATAAGTGTTTAATTGCGGGGCAAGTGCTGCACCCTGATGGAAAATGAAGTTACCTTGGCGTAAACTCAGCAGGTCAAAGAGGGTTTCATGCACCAAACCGTAAATGATACTACCAGCTATCTTTGGGTTAATGATATTCCGTTCCAAAAGTGACCAAAGATAGGCATACTCTGGCGCGTCGGTTGGTGGTAGGGTAGCAATTTGTTTGTCGGTGAGTCGCATTTCAACTCGATAATGACGTAAATAATCGCTAATTCTGGATAAACTACTCTCGCCTTCTTGGCAATAGATAATTTGACCATTAAGGAAAAAAACGAACCAAGACTGTTGTTTAGGGCGATAAATATTTGCTCCATCTCCACCCAGTTTGTTGTTATGGTGAGAGCTATAAGCTTCTACCCATAGTTGCCCAGTTCGCTGTCCCAATTCAATCAATTGCAGGATACTGCAAATATCAATTTCATTTAAATTTCCCTGCATTTAACTAAAAAGTACTCCTAAGTATTGCTGAATTCTGAATCGTGAATTATGACTTATTCTTTAAATATTGATTATGGAGTATTGAAAAGATTTTTACTCTATTCTGATTGTCATAGGGAATACATTAAGCTATAAACCTTCATCTTTCGTAATACACTTTGACAAAGCTAGTGTTAACACGGAAGTCATCATCACTGTCATCAGTACAAAATATAAAGGCGCGACCAGATCGCTTCTATAAGTATCAAGACGTAACATCTTGCGTCTATAGTTTTGTCTGTCTTGTTCTTCTAAACCCTGGTTCAGTGAGACAAGTTAACAGAATTATTTAAGGTATATCTCAAAACACGAACTTTAAGTGCATCAATAAAGGACTAACGGTGTGCTGTATTTAGCAGAAGTACAAAAACAGAAAGGTGGTTTACTCAGTGGCGGTGGCAAAACCGAACTGAAACTGCTAGCTTGTCAGCGAACTGACCAGAATTGGAGTACTGTGTCGGAAGAGGTGATTGCCGCTGAGGACGCAAGCAAATTAAATGATGGTGCTTTGGTATTGGCTGAATTGAATCCGAATCGTCAAGTGCAGCGGATTCAAGAAGCAGGGCGTCCACTCGTGAACATTTTGCAGAATTTTTCCCGCCAGTTGGAGAAATTTAAGCTCAAGGAAGATGAGATCGATCAGTGGAAACAGTCACTAACATTTCAGGCGCAAGAGTTGAATCGCCGTGAAATGGACATGGAGGTACGAGCAGAACAGCTGCAACAATTGGAGGATGAGGTACAACATCTAGAGGAGCAAAAACAGGAAGTTGACACCTCCCGCCAGGAAATTGAACGATTACAAGGAGAAATTGAGCGTAACCGCCAAGAGTTGGAAGGCGCTTGGGAGCATTTACGGGGTGAGCAGCGTCGCCTGGAAGAACGCCAAGCGGATTTTCAACAAGGGACGGTTTTGGATGAGGAGCAAAGTCGAGTAATGAGTGAGTTACTCGACCGCTTGTCTAGTCGTGTTAATCCTACGGAAACAGTTAGAGAACATCTGCATCTAGCCTTTGAATTGGTCGAAAAGCAGCAAGCGACTCTTACCCCGCATTGGCAAAAACTGGAGGAGGAAAAAATTGCGATCGCACAACAGCAAGAAGAAGTTGAGCGTTTATCACAGACCTTTAGCGATCGCCAAAATGCGTTGCAAGAAGCGCAAAATTCTCTAGTTCAGCAAAGAGCGCAATTGCAAATAAATACAGCAGACCTTACCAGTAAGCAAGAGTATGCTCGGCTCGTCAAAGAGCAGTTACGAAACGCCGAAGAGTTATATCAACAGATGCACTCTTTAGCTGCAACATCTGGTGATGTAGTTCTTGGCAAGCAAGCTGATATGGAGGCTTTGGAAAAAATGCCTTTAGAAGAACTACAAAAGATAGTGCAAGACTTGCAGCATAAGTTAGAAATCGATGCTAGCTTTGTTCACGATCAAGAACAAGAACTAAAATATAAACAAGAAGCTATAGAAGAACTCCAGACTAAATTAAATCAAGCATCTGACCATGACCACATCAATTTGGAACTAGAACTAACTGATGAAAAAGACCTTTATCAGATGCTAAATTCCAGTTTGGTGGGACAACGCCGCAATATGCTACAGCACCAGAAATTTCTCAAGCAACATCAAGCTGTACTACTACGCCGGCAAGGGCATACTGTTACTGAACAAGAAGAAAGTAACAACAAAATTAATTTAGAACCGATTCTGTTACAAATTGAAACCCAGCGACAACAATATTCACAAGAAATCCAAAAGCTGGAACGTGAAATTGAGCAGATTCGTTCTGGTGTTGAGCTAAATCAGGGAATGATTGACAATCAAACTCACGATCTAGATGAAAAGCGCCAAGAACTGAAAGCGATCGAGGAAAATTTGCTATCCCTACGAAGAACAACTGCTGAATTATCTGGTCGAGTGAATCTTTATCAAGAAGCACTACAACCAATTCAAGATTCTCTAGATGGATTACGGCAAAAGCTGCAAGGAATTGGAGAATCTTTGGATCAATTCCAGGAAACTGGTGATTATCAAGTCCAAGCGATCGCTCAGTTGCGTCATACTCTCCAGAGTTTAATGCCTCAGCCGGAATTACTGGCGTCTTAATAAGTTCTGGAGCTTTGGTGAGAACAAGGGGCTTTACCCGGATTTCTCACCACACCTCTTAAAGCCTGCGCTTGTGCCGGGGAGAAGTAATAAGTAATAAGTAATGAGTAAAAATTTATTACTTATTACTCCTTACTCCTTACTCATTACTCCTCCTCGCTCCATCAAATGCCTTAAGCTTGTGAGAAATGCGGGTTTAGTCATGCTAAAGCCCAAGTACTAACTAAATTCTTAGTTAGTATTCCATAAATAAACTAGATTCTATATGAAAAAACTCTCCTAATTTACGTGCTTGTTCTGTATTTATCTTCTGTTGTCCATTTAAAATATCATCAACCAAATCTTCTGTCCCTAAAACTGCTACTAAATCATCTCTACTTCTCTCAGATTCCTCTAAAAAAAATAACAATATAGATGCAGGATTACTCTGCTGGATTGGCTGATAATATTCCTGTTCAAACTTTTCAATTAAAGTAATTAATAACTGATAAAGTTCGTCTTCTTCTGGGGTGCGTTCCCGGTGCATTAAATCTTCTACTATCTTTAAAGCTTGCTCATTTTCAAGTTCACTTTTTATCAGCTTGGGAAGATAAGCTGTTAATAATTCTTTATATTTATCTGGATTAAAAGTAAGGGTCATCTTTCCAATTTTCCTTATCATATTCCGCATGAGTGAGGATATATTTAATATAAATTAACTGCCCTTCATAATCTATACTAACAATCAAGCGATATTTATTTCCTTTAATATTGAATACTGTAAAGTTACCAACAGCTTCAGCTTTAATAAAAATTTGCTGTACTTCAACTAAATTCGACCATTTCGCTTTAGTAGCAACCTTATACCAATTACTTAATGCTTCCTGACAATCTGTATGGTTTTCTGCATATTCTCTTAAGATTCTAAAACTAATAATGTGCATCGTCCCTGATAACAAAAAGCCTTTAAATAACTATTTCAAACAGATCCAGTCGCCTTCTACTTGAGCGATCGCACCGCCAGGAAATGGATCGGTTTGCGATCGGTTGGGCGCTATAATTAAAGCCGTTAATTTTTCGATGTGTTCAAAACTGGGTGCATCAGTCAGTATTTGCTGCAATACCTGACGCATCACCCGACGTTGCAACGCCAGTGGTGCTTTTTGTAATACCCGACGATTTAACCGTAAGGGAAGAACAGTAAGGGAATCTTCTTCATGTCTCACGCCCAATGCCCCATCCCGCAACTCCTGGGCAGCTTTTTCCAAATATTCCACTTCCGCTTGTAAAAGTTCTGCTGTTTGGGCTAAGGCTGATTCTACTTGGGGGTTGAAATTATCTCGCAAATATGGTATTAATTCTTGGCGAATACGGTTGCGGGCATATTGCAAATTTTGATTGGTGGAATCTTCCCAAATTGGTAATTTAAATTCTTGACAAAATTGCTCTGTTTGTATTCGAGTAATTTCTAAAAGTGGACGCACTAACACAATGCCTGTAGTTAGAGGGCGTTGCCAAGTTAGGGCTTGTAAACCATCAGCACCAGTACCGCGAATTAAATTGTAGAGGAGAGTTTCGGCGCGATCGCTAGCGGTGTGTCCTGTCACTATATATTGATAATTGTTTGCTTGAGCGATCGCACTTAAAACTTGATAGCGCCAATCGCGTGCAGCAGCTTCACTATTTATCGGTTTGTTCGCTGTTTCTAAATAAAAGGATATACCCCAAGTTTTAGCTAAATTTTCGACGTGGTTAGCATTAGCTTCGGAGTCAGAACGCCAGCGATGATCGCAGTGAGCAATACCTAAATACCATCCCCATTTGGATTGTAAATCTAAAAGTAATTTTATTAAACATAGAGAATCTTGTCCGCCGGAAACAGCAATTAATAGCCGTTGATTGCGCTCAAATAAGTGGCGCGATCGGATGGTGCGATGAATTTTTGCATGTAGGGGAGTCCATACCATTTTATTTTTTTCAGGGCACACAGACACAGATAATTTTCTATTATATCTGTGTATATCAACTTGAGTATTAGTTTTTACCTTCCTTTAGTTGCTGCCGAAGGTCGTCAAGGGGAGAGTTTTCGTGTTTGATGTCTAATCGATTATCTTCGACTTCAGTTTCATCAGGGCAGAATTCTAGGCGCACTCTAATTTTACCTGTCCGCCATTGTTGACCGGGTATTAAAACACAACATTCAAATCCTTCTCCAAATACTCTTGATCCTGAAGATGTACAGTATTCTGCCCAAATTTTTTTGATTTCCTTGAATAACTGAAACACTATTTGAGTGCGGGGTAAATTTTCAAATGCTTCTTGATAAAAATGCACAACATCATCATCAGGATTTAGAGGTTCCCATTCATCATTCATAATCAATTTCCTGTAACTAAATTTATAGTTCCCAAGAGATTGGAATTAATTGTTTGGATTTGACTGACAGCCGCAACTTATTTAACTATTACTGCTAGTTGAGGGAAACTAATGAAGAGTCATGAGTACAGTTAGCGGTAGCGGAGCGTTGAGCAAGTGCTGAGTAGTGATCATCAGCTTGAAGATGAGGCGATAGAGATAATTTACTTAAAGTAAGTAGTGCTAATTAAAACTGAGTATCTATCTCTTACCCAAGGGTAGGGGACATTATACATCATAAATTTCTGTTGTAATTAGTGCCGCGTAGAGCTAGCGTAAAGTGGACAATTTGACAATCTTTAATACTCAAACTACTTGGCGTATAGTCATAATCTGTCCGCACGCAAGAAGAACGCAAGACACTTAATATATGGTTCAGAATCTCGAAAGAACACGCCAGAGTGCAAGGTTTCCAGAAACTGCACCGGCTGCTAATCCCGTATTTTTTAGAACCTATAGCCGCCGTACAAAGGCGGGACTAAGGGAAACATGGGATGAGGTATGCGATCGCACTATACTCGGCTTAGTGGAGTTGGGAAAGCTAACTCAAGAAGAAGCTGCCACACTGGATAAGATGCAGCGCAACTTGAAAGCTATGCCCAGTGGACGCTGGTTATGGGTTGGTGGTACAGATTGGATCACCAAGCCAAAGAACTTTTCCGGGGCTTATAATTGCACTTCTACTAATCTCGAAGACTGGAGTGCCTTCGGCTTAATGATGGATCTAGCAATGATGGGCTGTGGCACTGGAGCCGTCCTAGAACCACAATTTATTAACCAGTTGCCTCCAATTCGCAATCAACTGAATGTGACTGTCCAAGGCGAAATTGGCAGCACTCCTGTTCAAAAGCGGCGTGAATATACAGAAACTCATATAGAAGGCAATAACGTCACTATTCATGTTGGAGATAGCCGTGAAGGTTGGGTTGAATCATATCAAGCCCTATTAGAACTTTCTACTAATGAACAGTTTTCAGCAGCAGTCGAAGTATTAGTTGATATCAGCGATGTCCGAAAAGCAGGAGAAACTCTCAACGGCTTTGGAGGAGTTGCTAATCCTGTGAAATTGCCCGGACTCTATCAGCGTTGTGCTTCTATCCTGAGTAAAGCTGTAGGACGACAATTAAATTCAGTTGAATGCTGTCTGTTAATCGATCAAGCAGCGGTAACAATTGTTGCAGGAAATATACGTAGGAGCGCGGGGATGCGTCAGTTTGATTCTGGCGATGACTTAGCAGCCACCGCCAAAGATAACTTATGGCAGCAAGATGAAAATGGCAACTGGCGAATCGATCCAGAGCGTGATGCACTCAGGATGGCAAATCATACGAGAGTTTTTCACCGTAAGCCAACCTTAGAAGAATGTGTTGGTGCTGTCCGCAAACAATATTATAGTGGCGAGGGAGCGATTCAATGGGCTGGTGAAGCTGTAGCGCGATCAAACATAGATTTGCTACCAACACAAGCTCTGAAAGTTGAATTTTTACAAGCTTACGAACAAGGAACAGCAAAACAGTGGTTAGAAGAACGTTATTCAAATCTTGATGCTAATGAGTTAGAACATCGTTTAGCTCGCTATGGACTAAATCCGTGTGGTAAGTGATTTTGCCTCACGTTAAAAACCTCGCAAAAACGGGGAAAGCTGAGATGCTAATCCCGTGGTAATCAAAGGAAGTAAAAAGTCTTTGACACCGTACAGCGTAGAGAGTGAAACTAGATAACATTAGAAATTTGTGTCTAGAATATAATCTCTCCAAGAGTGCGGGGGCGGATGTGAAAAACACTTGTGTTGAGCGGAGCCGAAACACTTTTATTATCTGATATCACATCTGTAAAAGGTACGCGGAGCTACTGCAAATAATCAAGCAGTAGAACTAGGGGATAAAAAGCCTCTAGGGTAACAAATCTGGAAATCATCGGTAGTAACTTCCACTGCAATTTGTCAGAGGTTCACCTTAATCAAATCGACCCACATAACTACAAAGAACAAGAGGAGGCTTTCACCGCTGGGGCGCTATCTGTAGCAGCACTTTTAAATCACAAATTCCTGGAACCACGCTATCAATACAGCCGTGAATTAGACCCAATTGTAGGAGTTTCTTTTACAGGTTTATTTGATTTCTTTGTCCATGCTTTTGGTGTTGATTGGCTGCGCTGGTGGGAAGCAGGAAGACCAGCAACTCCCCAAGGATTAGCTTTCAAGCGTGAGGAAGAGAAATATCTAAGTTCTTGGAGAGATATTGTACATCGGGCGGTTTGGGATTATTGCGATCGCCACAATCTCAAGCGTCCAAATCGTTGCACCACAGTCCAACCCAGTGGTACTAAGGCTTTGTTAACTAATGCTAGTTCAGGATGGCATCCTCCCAAAGCCCAAAGATTCATTCGCCGAATCACTTTCGGTAAAAATGACCCAGTAGCTTTAGCTTGTATTGACTATGGCTACAACGTCATTCCTTCTCAATCAGACAAAGATGAACACGGCAATTTGCTTAACGATCCCTTTGATCCACGGGTGAGTGAATGGCTAGTGGAAATCCCTGTTTCTGTAACTTGGGCTGATTTACCAGGGGCTGATGAAATTGATGTTTCTAAGTTTTCTGTCTTAGCCCAATTTGATTTTGTCCTTCAGGTTCAACGTTGGTACGTGACTCACAACACATCAGCAACTTTAGAACTTCGCTCTGATGAAATCGAGCCTTTGGGACAGCGCATTTACGAGACCATCCAGAATGATGAAGGATATATTTCAGCGGCTCTTTTAGCCCGTTTTGACGATTTGCAATCATTCCCCCGTTTGCCATTTGAACCAATAGATAAATCAACCTACGATCGCTTAACTCAAGAAGTGAAAGCGCGGCGCAAAACAGATGATTTCTGTGCAGTACTAAGCCGCTACGATTTAGGCGAAATGACAGAGGCTGGCCCTAGTGGTTGTGATTCTGATAAGTGTATGTTTCCCGATCAGCAACCAAGCTCATAAGGCAGAATGACTGGGTATTGGGGACTAGGGGCTAGGAACTGTAAAGGAGAGGAGAATAATCAATGCCCAATCCCCAATGCCGTAACACGTTACGATCAATTAAGAAGTAATAATTTTTTACGGCAGTGCCAGGAGTCTTTTTATGTTCATTGATGAATTGTCACCTATATTCAGAGAATTAACTCAACATCCAGTCTCATTTGTGGGTGGGTTTTTCTCTGGTGTGCTTCGGCTTAATCTTGCAGACGATCCCGTTAAAAGCTGGCTGGATAAACAGATCGGCTCAAATAGTTACACCAGTAATACAACGGACGCGCATAACGGCAAAGCCACTGGTCCTCAGCAGATTTCGATTGACTAAAAACTCCAATCATACATAGTTACATTTACTAAAAAATAAGGAGTCAGTGCTGCCGACGCAGCGCTGACTCCTACTTTCTACAATAATTATTTTATTTTTTGGAAGTCATTTACTACTTGATTGGCACTCTGAGCATGAGCGCGCCTACTTGGTCTGGCGTGGGGCCGGGCTTGAAATTGATGTGGCAAAGCGCACACTCCGCCCTGAAGTTGCTGAGGGGGATTGAGCGTCGATAGTACCATTTATTGTTCACGCGCTGGACGGACGTGTATGCCTGTCCCGCCATTGCCAGCGCATTTGCCTGACGCTCAAAGTTGTCGCTGGGGCGATCGTTTTCCCGAAGTGGGGAAACGGTGCCGACTAATCTCATATCCTTATTCTGATCGTTAAATATCAGCGAGATGGAATGCTTACCCTGCTCCACATTTGCCGCCGTGGTTTCGTTGAACTCCTGCGTCAGCGCTGCGAATAACGTGTTGAACATAAGATCGCTTGTCTCTTGGGCGATCGCAACTTTCCCAGTTGGGGGTGGATAGTCAAAAGCACGGGCAATTCCCGTGAAACTGAACCCGATGATGAGCATCAGCACAAAAATTCCATAGCTGACTAGCTTTTTCAAACGCATTCTCTTACTCCTTTGGTTTTGTATTGTTCCTGAGTCATACCAATCCTGTGTGAAGATACATATAACAAGACCCCCATGCAGTCTCCCAAATGACTTATGGGAACTGAGTAGCTGGGGGTAAATATATACAACTTCACAAAGAAACGATATCCGCAAGTTTGAATCACGGATAGAAACTTTACCCAATAGCAGTAGAGATTAGAAAGCAGAAAGGAAAGATTTATTTTTTATTTACTATGAAAGTATGTTCGCGTAGTATTTCGTATAATCTTATCATATTAAGCAGTGAAAATACTAGTACTCTAATGGGTAAATATAAGTACTATGTTAATTAACAATGTTTGGGGCTGAAATTGTTAAAGTTAGATAAACTTCCGCCATTCCCCACCATCCGATTGTGCGATCGCTGGTAGTAAGTGTACTGGGTTTGGGTTAAAGGTTTGTTCTCTCTTCAAAACCCAATAAGTATTGACTAGAAGTCGCTAAAGCATCTGTCTTAACATGAGTTGGGCAAACAACCCTGGTTGATTTGCCAAATCAGTGAAACTACCTTGCTGTACTATCTTGCCAGCTTGGAGTACGTAAATTCGGTCAGCATTTTGAATGGTACTAAGGCGATGAGCGATCGCAATTCTCGTCACTTTTAACTGCTCTAAGCTTTGACTAACAATTGCCTGGGTTCTATTATCCAAGGCACTAGTCGCTTCATCAAATAGCAAAATCCGGGGTTTGAGCGCCAACGCTCTGGCAATCAACAGCCGTTGTCGTTGTCCGCCAGAGAGATTACTACCTCCTTCACTCACTACTGTATGCATTTGCATTGGCATTGCGGCAACATCATCCGCGAAACCTGCCATCTGGGCTGCTTGCCAAGCTTCATCCATCGTCAGCACTGCGCCACTGGCAATGTTCTCAAAAATTGAGGCTGACATCAAGCGACTATTTTGTATGACAACACCTAATTGGCGGCGTACAGCATGGACATCCACAGAAGCTAAGTCTTGCCCATCGTAGTAAATGCTGCCAGCTTTCGGGAATTCAAACCCTAAAAGTAATCTCAAGAAAGTTGATTTACCGCTACCAGAAGGCCCAACAATGGCAATAAATTCTCCGGGTTGGGCGTGGATGCTGACATCATCCAACGTTAAAGGCCCATCATCGCGGTAGCGGAAACTTACGCGATCTGCAACTAATTTACCCGATAGCCTTCCCGGATCTGCCTGACTGGAATTGATTTCTAGTTCCCCTTGGAGAATTGGCTGGGCCCTTTGCCACAAGGGCAAGACTTGCAAAACTTCCACTACTGTACTGCTTAAGTTCGTAACCCCGTGGATAAATGTCCCAAAAGCCACGTTAAATGCTAAGAAAGTGCCCGTGGATAAACTAGTCGCTCCTGGGGTTTGAGACTGTCCAATTAAGGTAGTAGCAAACCAGAAAATCGCCGCAGTAGTTAACACAGGTAACACTTGATTAATGACTGCAAGACTATCTTCAATGCCTTGGGTACTCAACATTAGTTTCAGTTGATGGGTATATTTTTTTCCCCAGTAAGCAAAGGCGCGAGCTTCAGCTTTGGCAACTCGGAGTTTGGCTACTCCATTAATCAACTGCACCATCACGCCAAAGATTTGTCCTTCTTGTTCTAGGAGGGGACGAACTTTACGGACAATGAGCATACCGGAAATGATGGTGACGGCAATGTTTATCAGTGCAACTACACAAGCTATCAGAGCTAAATAAATACTGTAGTAAAACAACAGTCCCAGGTTCAGCAGCGAGAACATACTGGAAAAGATGGTTTTGAATACCGTATTACCCAATCTTTGGCGAATTTGACTAATAGCTGTGACTCTCGAATTTAAATCCCCAACCGAGAAGGAGCGAAAAAAAGTCGCCTTTAAGTTCAACAATCGATCCCAGACTGCGGCTTCAGTGGCAGAATCGGCAAAAGTTTCCAGCCGGATGGTAGCAAACCCAAGAGCTAATTGAAACAGCATTCCGCCAAAGGCAGCAGCTAGCAAACCGACAACAAGTTGGCTCAACAACCCCCGATTAGCATCTGGGATAGCTTTGTCGATGAGGATAGCTGTAGCTTGAGGCGTCAGCATTCCTAAAAGGCTGATGGTAATTCCCATCACTACAATGACAATTAGTTCTTTGGAATGTCCTTGGAGGGCAAACTGAAGCAAATCAAAAGTTTTCAGCGGTTTATTCGGTAAAGGTCGATAGAATACATAGCCAGTGGGAGCGAGGGCTGCGGCAATTCGGGCATCTACAGAGACGCGCTTCTGTTGCCAAGGAGCGTAGAGTTGATAACGAGTATCAGATATTGGTAACAGTGCCACTGGTAGGTTGTCCTGAAGTGTAAATGCCAACATTGGCCCGCAATCCTTTTGCCACCAGTTATCCCGCAACTGAATCCGCCGCACTCGAATATGTGAAGCACGGGCGATCGCTTCTACAGGATCTTGCACTCGTTTCGGGTCTTCTGATGCCGCTGGGGGACGAATCTCAACTCCTAATGCTCGTCCGACTGCACCAGCAGCAACTAGCAAGGCTCGATCTGGGTGATTTGCATCAATGCTAATACTGAATTCTAAACTACTACTTAACCTGTTTAACTTTGGCTGTGGCAATACAGATGCTAGTTCTGCCAAAGTCTCTTGCATCACTTGTCTTTCCAGACTTTCCCTAGCTTCAAATCTGAGTAATTCTGCATTCATTTCCTGGCGTTGCAGCAGTTCAATGCAGTTTAGGAAATAAGTTTGTAGTTGAGACAAACCCCCTAACAAGGAATTCACATCTGAAATTTCTAAAGTGCTAACAGTTTTCAATTCAACTGTGTCACTTGCCTCTAGCCACATATTTGGATGTAGAGGTAATATCCCAGAGACAGGAGTTAACAGCAGATCCCCAAACCCCATCCATTTAGCACGTCCTTGGAGGATTTGCACCCATGATACATGACCAGGCGGTTGAAAGATTTGGTTTTTGGCTAAGGAATAGTATTGAATTCCTTGGGGTAATAGTGGTGTCGTTGGCGTCGTGATGCCTGCAATTACCGAACCTAATTGATAAATCCAGCCCTCTATGAAAGCCACTGCTTCGCTGTTAGTATCAGCAAACAACCGATTCAACTCCGTTCTCGATACTTTCAGGAGTTCTGTTTCCTCAAAGAACACCGCTAAAATCTGATGCTGCTCACTATCTAAACTTGATGCAGTGCCAAACATCGCCTGCCCTGCTGTACTACTAAATAAGTAGCGACGACTTCCTTCGGGAATGCCATTATTGAGAGCGATCGCAAATAGCGCCAAGTAACCAGATTTTACTACCCAAATTGTCTGCGGATCGCTTAATAGTAGCGATTGATTACCCTGAAAACGATAGCATTCTCCTAACAGAGGCAAAGGGGCAGAGGGGCAAAGGGGCAGAGGGGCAAAGGGGAAAGACTTGCTACTACTTCTCCCCTGCTCCCCTGCTCCCCTTCTCCCCTGCTCCCCTGCCTCTTCATCTCCCTCGCTGCGAATCAACTGTAAATAAAGCCCCTCAATCTGCCGTAATTCCTCATGGGTTCCCCGTTGAACTATCTGGCCGCGATCGAGGACAATAATTTCATCGCAATCTCGGATGGTCGAAAGTCGATGCGCGATGATTATGCAAGTGCAACCGCGCAAACGCAGATTACGAGTCACATTCTTTTCGGTTTCAGCATCCAAGGCACTAGTAGCTTCATCCATGACCAGGATACTGGGATTATTCACCAAAGCACGGGCAATTTCCAACCGTTGCCGTTGACCACCGCTTAAATTGGTAGCACCTTCTAACAGGTCGGCACTATAGCCTCCTGGCAACGAAAGAATGACATCATGAACTGCTGCATCTTGACAAGCTCGCACTAAATGACTTTCAGGTATAGTAGTATCCCAAAGCGTTAAGTTGTCTCTGACACTGCCAGCAAACAACAAAATCTCTTGCTCTACCGCAGATATAGAATTGGCTAATACTTGGCGAGAAATTTGCTCTTTGGGTTTACCGTCAAACAAAATTTCTCCCTGCCACGGTTGGTATAGCCCACATAAAAGTTTGGCAATGGTAGACTTACCAGAACCACTCCCACCCACCAAAGCAACTCGCTGCCCTGGCTGGAGTGAGAGACTAAAATTTTCAATCAATGGTGGAGCAATTTTACTATAGCCAAATGTCACATTGTCTAATTCAACATATCCCCTGAGTTTGGAAAAAGGGTTGAGGGATGAGGAGGACAAGGGAGACGAGGAAGAATTTACTCTCATGTCTCCCCCTGCCTCCTCTGCCCCTCTGCCCCTTTGCTCCCATTCCCCCCTGCCTCTTTCCTGCAACTGCGAATCAATGGGGTTACGCAAGACATCATCAAGGCGAGTCAAATTACCTTCCATCTCTTGCAGGTCACTTCCCAGGTTGACAAGATTACTTATCGGCTGGAAAAAATTTTGCATCATACCAAGAAAGGCTATTAACATGCCGATGCTCATGGTTCCATCCATGACTCGCAAACCACCTATAGCTAAAAGCAGCATAGAAGCGATCGCTGACAAGAAATCTGGTAAAACTCCTAATGTCTGGTTTGTTGTCTCTAATTCCTGTCGGGTGTTGATGGCTTTGGCATAGTAACCCGCCCATCGAGAGAAGAAATCTGACTCTAACCCAGAGGCCTTGAGTGTTTCCATACTCTGAAGACCAGAAATTGCAACGCCGCTAACTTTGCCATGTTCTTGGAGCAGTTTGATGTTGGCATCGACGCGCCGCCCTCTCACCCACTGTAAGGCAGCAAGGTTAACAGCGACAAAGGCGATCGCAATTAAGGTTAGCACTACATCATATTGCAGCATCACTCCTACATACAAAAATATTGACGCTGTGGCAATTACCGTCGTAGCTAATTTTCCCGATAGCATGTTGGCTATGCTGTAGTTGAGTTGCACGCGGCTACTGATTTCTCCAGCAAACCGCTGATCGTAAAAACTCATGGGTAGGCGTAAAATATGCCAGAGAAATTGACTCTCCATGGCCACCGACAACTTAATTTTCAGCTGACGCAAAAACTGTAACTGTAGCAGCGTCAGAAATCCATTGAGTCCCGCTGTGAAAATCATTCCTAAAATTAGAGGACGTAACCACTCATGCCGATGCTCAATTAATACGTTGTCTATAAATACTTGAGAAAATGCAGGTATGGCCAGTCCCGGAATCACTAGCAAAAATCCTGCCAGCACACAGTAAATCAATGCCCCAATCGAGCCTCGCAACCGCGACCATAAAGCGAGGATAGTGCTAGGTTTCCGTCCTCCTTGCAGGAACTCGGAACTCGGCTCTAAAGCTAGCACCACTCCTGTGTAAGCACTGCTAAATTCTTCCAGAGAGACAGTGCGTCGTCCAGTAGCGGGGTCATTGAGATAAACTCGCTGTTTACCAAATCCCTCTACTACTAGAAAATGGTTAAATTGCCAAAATACAATGAAGGGAAATTTTAACTGCGACAGGGCAGCTAAATTTGTTTTAAAGCTCTTAGCGGTTAATCGATAATTTCTGGCAGCCTTCAAAATATTTAACGCACTAACTCCATCGCGGGATACACCACACGCTTGTCGGAGTTCCGTCAGCGGCACAATGCGACCGTAGTAACTCAGAATAATTCCTAAAGCAGCAGCACCGCACTCTACTACCTCCATTTGCAGCAGAGTTGGAGTGCGACACCGTTTACTTTTTGACTTCAGTAGGTTTTGCAGATTTCGCCACAATATCATAGGAGCAACGCGAAGAAGTGAAATCATCATTTATAGGGAATTGGGCATTGGGAATAGTGAATGAGCCTTTTATCTCCATTAATGAGTGTTTGATACTCATTAATGAGCCTTTGATACTCGTGAATAAGTTTTTTAACTCCACTCTTGCGCCCCTCCGCTCCCCTGCCCCTCTGCCCCTCTGCCCCTCATGCTCAATAAACCCCACTCCACGATCGCAAAATTGGCAGCACAAATGTAATTGGCGCACGTTCTTCGACGGTGACTTGTACAGAGGTAGTAGTTCCAGAAGTTACTTTCATCTCTGGCCCTTTGGAAGAAGACCATTTGTAGCGGCTGACTGTGGAAGTGTCTGGTTGTAGTCGGGCGGTAATTAAAATCTGTGGCCCTTGTGACATCAAACCTTGGACGAATTCGGAACTGCCTACTACACTTAATGCACCTTCTTTCGTAACGGGAAAAGCTGAGACATCTGTGACAGCACCAATAATACCGCCAAAGCGTTCCCGTTGCACTGTACTAGGTGTGACTTGTAACTTCATCCCTGGTTGAATTTGCTTACCATCTCCGACGGGAAAAAATGCCACACTTTCTAGTTGCACCGATCGCTTTTGTGCGGCGATCGCTCCTATGGGTGTACCCTGTAAGACAACCTGCCCCGGTGTTGCTGAGATTTCTAACACTCTTCCTGAGTAAGTGCTTTTGATTAAGCTGTTACTCGATAATTGCAGCGCCAATTGCGTAATGTTGCGCTGCACTTCCTGAATTTCTTTCTTGCGGATTGTTACG
This sequence comes from Nostoc sp. EspVER01, assembly GCF_034530635.1. NCBI lineage: Bacteria > Bacillati > Cyanobacteriota > Cyanophyceae > Nostocales > Nostocaceae > Nostoc > Nostoc sp. EspVER01. Next base: position 1,406 of record NZ_JAVRCS010000019.1, on the reverse strand, counting down.
GCTTCTAAATCTTGTTGTGCCAATGTCGCTTCTTTACTATCTAGTTGCTTTAACTGGCTTTCCAAATCTTTGATTGAGTTGAGATTTTCTAAATATTGACGTTGGGCATCTGCTTCTTTGACATCCAATTGCTTGAGTTGGGATTCGGCTTCATTAATTTGCCTGACAGCATTTAAGTAATCTTGCTGTGACTGTAAGACTGTATCCCCAGAAATCGCTCCCTCTTTTAATAGCTGCTTCCGGTTGTCTAATCTCTGTTTGAAAGTCGGCAGCAGTTCCCGTAGAGATTGTAGGCTTTGTATTTGGCTAGTGCGATCGCGTTGGATCGAGTTCAGCCCTTTTTCCCTTAAAATTGGCGTGAATTTTTGTACTGTTTGGAGACTTTGCTGCAAACTTTGGCGTTGCTGTATCAGCGCCTGTTTATCTGCATTCTGCCGCAGTCGTTGCACTGAGTTAGCATCGCGATTCTCTTGCTGTAGTTGCTCTAGTTTTAAGCGCACTAACTGTAGCTGTTTCATGAGTTCGCTTTGGTCTAGAGTCGCCAGCACATCTCCTCTGTTGACAAAATCGCCAACCCGAACGTTGACTGTTCGCAATCTGCCTGCGATCGGTGACTGAAACGAAGTAATTGTACTGGGATAGACTATGATGCCAGTACCCATCACCGTAATTGGAATTCGACCTAAAAAACTCCAAGTCAGCCCAGATGCCACCAAGGAACCAACAGCAACTAGAGGTAGCCACTTTTTGGGGCTGACTACCTGCATAATTTGATCTAGTTCTTCAGGTGAAGAAATACGCTCTAAAGCTTCTTTGCGGAATAGGTTGCTTTTTTGATTAATCACCGAAGACCATCCCAATTTGTATGCGGGTGAAAGTGAATTGGGTACTGGGAAGAAGACGCAGAGAATGAAAGATGCTCTGATCCGAGAAAAGAAGAAAATGCAGTTTTGATTTATTTGAACCACATTTATGGTATTGGCACAGCAACATTGTCCCCGTAGGACGTGGTCTATTTATCTGAAAGCTGCTATCTGTTGTTTTCCTTGGATTATATTATTTATATATAAAAATCAACCTACCATCTAATGAGAGGTCGAGAACTGAGAAAATAAAGGTTTTTAATTTTTTAATTTTGCCTAAGCGACGAGTAGCTGCTACTAGAGTAACGATTTATTAATTTTCATCAAAAAATAAACAGTCGGATAGTAAAGCAAGAAATAATAGGCGAATTTCCTTTAGTCGTTTGTTAGTTGCTGATAGCAACTGACATTTCAGGTCTAATATCATGTCCGCTTGATTGCTTATTAAACCCGAAGAACCCCACCCCCGCCAAAGCTGTGCTTTGTCTCCCCTCCCGAAGAGCGGGGAGCAGGGTGGATTAATTGTCGAGAGAGAAAATATAA
>NZ_JAVRCS010000018.1:0-131102 GCF_034530635.1 Nostoc sp. EspVER01 | reverse complement strand
TTAACATATTTTGGGCTGTTTTTATCGGATTTCTCTTAACATTCAACACTTTTGAAATCACATCATCTCCAAATGGTTTACCTGTAGCGGGGTTTGTTCCTTGAACAACTTTTTGAAATTCTTTTAATTCTTGGATTAGAGAGTCTTCTATACGTTTTTCTTGACGGATAAAAAAAGCATGACGGATTACCAAAATGGATACTATGGCAGACAAAGCCATCAGGACTACATACCAGTTCAAAATACGTGCGCGAACGCCAAAGAAGTTTTGATAGCATTTAAAGGATGAATTTGTCTTTCTCACCAGTTAGCTTTATTCTCTAGACATATATAATAAGATTACGTGCTGCCTTAGCTTTTGGATACAATCCTAAGTAATAAAAAGCAATTGGAAATCGCGGCTATACAGACTAAACCCGCCTGCGCGGGTTTTAGAGAGTCCGCGCAGGTGGTCACTGAGCCAGTCGTTGTGCAGACTTCGTTTGTATAGCCCCAGACTTCTAGTCTGTTCGCGTAGCGTGCGCCTTAGCGCAGGGCGATCTGCCAAAACGGGATGTTCCCAGTTATCGCGTCTTGCAAGACCTTTTTTAAAAATTGGGATACTGATTATAAATCTGGATTGATACATTTAAGATGCTCACAGCCAAAACCTTGAGTCATCATTGCAGATAGCTGTGGAAAAACTTGTTCATCAAAGTTGAGTTCTCGGATGATTTGGTCATAAGCTTGTCCTTGCGCTATCCGGTTTGCCATTTCCTGAAACTCTAGCCAAGTTAAATTACTCTCAACAAATGCTTTCGCAAGGATAATTACCAGTTCTTCATAATCATTGTCTTCTAATTTTGTCATCATTCGGTGTTCAATGTGAAGCGAATCATCGAAACAGTAATACCAGGATTTCGGTTGCTGCCTAAGTATTCTTCGGAAAAAATCCTGCTGTTTCGAGCGATTAACAGCACCATCTGCCTCACTACATACCATTAAGATTGGAGCAGAAACACAGCCTTGAGCCTTGTCTAAAACCTGATATCCCAATTCTAGAAATATCCGTAAGGCCTTGAGACGAAAACCTTTATAACCAAAATTCCCAGGTGCATCTTTGTTGAACCATTCAAAGTAAATTGGCAGAATTTTGATGAGTTGATCGAATACTAAATAGCGGCTACCTAAAAAAGGTGTGAACAATAAAGTACGGTCAATCTCTTCAGGATGCTCTAAAGCTAACCAAGCAGCTAAAGTTCCACCTGTTGATAATCCACCAATTACAACTTGTTGCCCTAGCGTTTTGGCAATCTGCAACCATTTGATGACAAATTGTTGATAAATCTCAATATCTGTTGGCAGCGGTGGAGGATTTTGAGACTTCCAGTCACCTGAGCGTCCATGACCGGGTTGTAAAGGAATTAAAACGTTATATCCCTTGTTGAATAAGGCTTTACCAAGCGGCTCGAACTGGTAAGGACCTGCTGTAAAACCATGCAAAAACAAAAAAACTTTTGACGTGAAGTCAGGATGAATCAAAAATTTAGAACGGCAAGCTTCATTTTTAAGACCTATTGTGGACTCTAATTGGTCAACTTGTTCTAAAATTTCTACTGTATTTTGAATGCCAACTTTCATTTATGTAATTATCATATTCACATATATAAATCTTACTTTAATCTTACTCAATATACTGAAAAATAAATCTTTGTCTGGCAAGCTTTGAAGCAGCTTAGTTATTCAAAAATTAAATATGAGTCTTATATATGTTACTTGATTAATTAAGTAGTTCCTCCGAATCTAGCAAAGGACATACTATTGAGTTGCCCTGTCAGAAATAAGAAATATTTTAAAGTCGGATGTGTATTCACTCCAAACTAATTTTCCACAACCCCTCTAGCGGATTAGACTGTTGGAATTGACTATCATTGCTACCGAGCCAATTATTGTCATACACCAACCCCACACTGAATGTTCTATTTAGAGGATATTGTCCTAGTTTTCCAAAACCTTCAATATTCTTTGAGTCAGCGATCGCTTGCTGGTTCAACTGTATAGTTGTTTGGTTGCCGTCGTCAAAGTAAATTGTGGCTCGTTTGTTGTGAAAGCGCACCTGAACTTTGTAAACTCCACCAGTTGCATAGTAATAAGCTGTAGCAGGCAGCTTTTGACCATCAATATTTTGTCCTTTAAGCTCAACTGCCATAGCAGGACTGCATAACAACAGGACTGGCAGGACTAACCCTAAAACTTTCATTGGTAGTAACAAACACTTTCAATCAACTACTTTCTACTTTAAAACATAAGTAGAGTGACTTACAGCAGATTTCAAGTTGGTGAAGTACACAAGCTAACTCTGTTACCCAGATGTAAAACGTGTTTACTTCTGAATTCTGCTGTAAGTTTCACAGCCAATGCCAAAAAGCCGTCTTTCCATACTCTTGTAGAGAGACGCGAGATATCGCGTCTCTAACCTTACGCCCTACTCATTAAATAAATCCAAGTCTGTGACAGCACCAACACTACTAGAGGAAACTAACTTAGCATATTTTGCTAAGATGCCTTTTGTATAACGGGGTGAATGGGGTTGCCATTTGGCGCGGCGACTGGCTAATTCTGCATCATAAATGTTGATTTGTAACAAGCGAGAATTAGCATCAATAGTGATGCTATCACCTTCTTCGACCAGAGCGATCGCACCACCAACGGCGGCTTCGGGAGCAACGTGTCCGACTACCATCCCATAAGTACCGCCTGAAAAGCGTCCATCAGTAATTAACCCGACTGCATCACCTAAACCCGCACCAATAAGTGCTGAGGTGGGTGCTAGCATTTCCCGCATCCCAGGGCCGCCTTTCGGCCCTTCGTAGCGGACGATAATTACATCACCGGCTTTAATCTTACCTGCAAGGATGGCATCTAAGCATTCTTCCTCGGAATCAAATACCCGTGCAGAACCAGTGATAGCAGGATTTTTCACCCCGGTAATTTTTGCTACTGCTCCCTCTGTAGCAAGATTCCCTTTCAGGATGGCTAAGTGACCTTGTGCATACATCGGGTTATTCCAAGGACGAATCACATCTTGATTGCTTGGTGGTTCATCGGGGACATCTGCTAAAATTTCGGCGATGGTTTTACCTGTGATGGTGATGCAGTCACCGTGAAGTAATCCATGCACCAATAGCATTTTCATCACTTGGGGAATACCACCAGCTTGATGTAAGTCTGTGGCGACATATCTACCACTGGGTTTTAAATCGCATAAAACAGGGACACGACCACGAATAATTTCAAAATCATCTAAATTAAGTTCTACACCAGCCGCACGAGCGATCGCCAGAAAATGTAATACGGCGTTAGTTGAACCACCCACAGCCATAATTACAGAAATAGCATTTTCTATAGATTTGCGCGTGATAATGTGCCGGGGTAACAATTGATTACGAATTGCTTCTACTAATACCTTGGCTGATTCTTCAGTGCTATCAGCTTTTTCGTCATCTTCCGCCGCCATTGTGGAAGAATAGGGTAAACTCATACCCATCGCTTCAAAGGCCGAGGACATAGTATTGGCTGTGAACATCCCACCGCAAGAACCAGCACCAGGACAAGCGTGGCGTTCTACTTCCATCAGTTCGGTGTCGTCAATTTTTCCAGCACTGTATTCACCCACAGCCTCAAAGGAACTCACAACAGTCAAGTCGCGACCCTGGTAGTGTCCGGGTTTAATTGTCCCACCGTAAACAAAGATAGCCGGGATATTCATCCGTGCGATCGCAATCATTGCCCCTGGCATATTTTTATCACAGCCACCTATGGCAATTACGCCATCCATACTTTGACCATTACAGACGGTTTCAATGGAGTCAGCAATCACTTCTCGTGACACTAGGGAATATTTCATCCCCTCAGTTCCCATAGAAATCCCATCACTAATAGTAATTGTGCCGAAGATTTGCGGCATTGCCCCGGCTAGTTTAATTCCAGCTTCAGCTATGAGTGCAAGTTGATTAATTCCCATGTTACAGGGAGTGATGGTGCTGTAGGCATTAGCCACACCGACAATTGCTTTCTTAAAGTCTTCATCCTGAAAACCTACTGCACGCAGCATAGCCCGATTTGGCGATCGCTGTACCCCTTGTGTAACAACTTTACTTCTGAAATTCTCTGACGTTGTTTTTTCACTCATGGCTCTGGCCTCAATCAAATCTCTGTACGAGTATGATATTGAGCCTTTTTTGAGATGTCCAATATATATTTATGCAGAATTGAGACTTATAAAGTCTTAAAAAGATGGGACTACAACACCTGAGCTACTTTATTGCTGTAGCTGAGTAATTACATTTCAGCAGGAATTAGACAAACGTACAATTTTTATTCAGCCATAAATCGAATGGCTCTCTGCGTTCATATTACTCACCCACAGAAATTATCAACTCTCAACTCGCGCCACACATCAGACGGTTGCCAGCCAGAGTTACCAACGGAGCGCAAAGGGCGATAGTGTTCAGAGATGTAGTCTGATTCGGATGCTTCGATGTACACAGGTAGATTTGGTTCAACCACCGATTCAGGAATATCTTGACTCTCAGCCATCTCAATCAGTTCAGTCGATGGTGGAGTTACTTCTGTTGTCTTGCGAATTGGGTTAGAAGTTTTTTTGATCAGTCGTTGCATATTCATAGTCATTATTTGGCTTTCCACAAGGTAAGATATCCCAGAATACATTAAGTTATCAGAAAATCCGAAATATTTTGTTGGAAAGTTTTTCCAAGTGCGGATTGCTTTTCGCTTTTCAAAGATGGGAGCGTAACATGATTGCACTAATAGGCGTTGCAGAAATGCAGAATAAATTAGCTAAATACGGGTATTTATCTATACTCAAAATAGACAAGTAACAATCGAATTGAATACTCTTAAGCATATCTACTGATTTGGAATAGCATAATTTTTTCAATAGCGAAGCGGTAGCGACGTTAGAACCATCTGTAGGTGTGCAAGATAATCACGTAAATGTGTATTTTCACTTCTACTCTGGTCATATATGTTTTACTGACGATATGATCCTCTGGGTTAATAAAACTGGGGTAAACTTTCCATCCATCCGTTACATAAAAATAGCACTGCCAACAGCAAATAATGTCCCATAAAGTTTTAAATGTTTCAGCACTATGGTCTCCTAAGACCCAAGCTAAAATTCCCAAAATTTTCCCTCATCAAGAGGAATTTAACAACAAAAATAACTGATAATTTTATCAAAAAAATTATGAATAATACTAAATCATTTAATCAATTTAAACGCAGATTCATCGGTAATTTTGCTGTCAAAGCGCTGTTATTTACAATAACACTATTATTTACAATAGTTTTATTAAATCATAGCACTACTGGAGTAAGTCTTGTACCTCAAGCCCTGCGTCCTGATATCAAGGTTCGCAATATTGTTAATACACTATCAGTCTCTCCTTCTGTGCGGATTGTAAAAGACCCACGAAACAATACTCTCTATTACCTCAAACGAAATGGTGAGATTTATCAAGTCAATTTAGCCTCCTCTACTAGAACCCTTGTGTACAACTCTGGTAATCATAATATCAGTGAAACTCAAGGTATGGCCATTGGCCCTAACGGCACAATTTATTTAGTTGGCAATACAGACCTTGTGAAGAACCAAACTCAAGGAATTATTGTTAAAGGTGTAATTAATTCGAGTACAAGACAGCGTATCTGGTCTATCTTAGCTAAGAGTGAAGCCTATCCCAAAAGCAAAACAGCTTATGACCATCGATTCAACGGCGTAGTTGTTAGCCTGGATGGTAACTTTATCTATGTGAATAGCGGTTCTCGTACCGATCATGGTGAGGTTCAGTCTGTTGATGGTTTATATCCCAATACTCGCGAAGTCGGATTAACCGCCTGTATACTCCGTCTTCCTAGTAATGGTAACAATCTTTTTCTGGCAAACAATCGAGCAACTTTAAAGACAGCTGGCTATATTTTTGCAGAAGGAACACGCAATACTTTTGATATGGCATTTGCACCCAATGGGGATTTATTTGGCACAGAAAATGGCCCAGATCGCGACATGTCAGAAGAGTTAAATTGGCTACGTTTAGGTGGTAATTACGGCTTTCCTTGGCGCATTGGGGGGACAGACAATCCACAACAATTTCCCAATTATAATCCTGCCACTGACCGATTGTTAAGCCCTCAATTTAACGCTATACAAAAGGGCTACTATCGTAACGATCCAACCTTTCCTACTCGGCCTACTGGAAATTTGATTGAACCAATTCCTAATCTTGGCCCGGACGCAGATAATTACCGCGATCCTGTAGATGGAAAAATCAAAGATGCCAGTGTTATTGGGCAAACTTTTAGCACTTTTACAACACACCGTTCTCCTTTAGGCTTAGTTTTTGATACACAAGGAGTAATGAGTCCAGAATTCAACAGAGATGGATTTATGCTGAGTTGGACACCAGGCGATCCCACTGGTGAAACACTAATAGGCCCTTTTAAAGATGCCAGCCAAGACTTACTGCATTTAAAGTTAACTAAAGTAGGAAATACCAACTATGAACTTAATGCTACGCGCCTTGTCAGAGGTTTTAGTAACCCCATTGATGCTGAGATTATTAGCAATAAGATTTATGTTCTCGAATATGGCGGAAATCAAGGAATTTGGGAAATCTCTATGCCTACCAAGTAAGGTAAATTCGACATTCGCCCAACAAGTGACAGCATCGACAAGGCCAAACGAAAATAGATTGCGAGAATCTAACGAGTACTGTTATTTTTAAGCCATGCTAATGTAAGTAACATGAATCTTGTGATGTCTTTTTCGATGCCTACAGACCTTAATTTGCCGTTGGTGTTCTTGGAGGATTGTGTTACGCAAAAAAAGCGATAATGCTATAGTAGTATAGGGAATTAAGCAAAATTTCCCTAAATTTACAGCATTTGAATGTACAATAGATACTCAAATGTCTGAATAAATAGTTGGAGAGGTGTCCGAGCGGTTCATGGTGACGCACTCGAAATGCGTTTTGGGGAAACCCAACGGGGGTTCGAATCCCCCCCTCTCCGTTCAAAAGATTACTGAAAATTTACTACAATATGGCGGAAATTTGCCTACCTTTAGCAAGGGTCTTGAGCAACTTGTCTATTTATTTACAAGTTAGATAGGATTATCGCTTAATACTTACGCAGTCAAACATTTGCCAAAAACACTAAAATATACACCGCTAACACAGATTTTACAGATTTTTGGGATAAACTAATGCCATCGTGTGAGGAGTGAACGATGGTAGATCGCAGCTTGGGGCGAGTATTCTCATTTAGTCTGATCAGCATTGGTTTATATCTGGGTATTAGTATAGGAGTCATTATCCGGCTTGGTCAATCACAGCGATTGAACGCTGCTACTATGCCTACTAAGGCTGTGCAATTTCCATTAGTTATTCCTGTTACGCCATCAAAAACACAACAACAAACCTTTGCAGATACTATTACCATCAAAGCCGTTGGAGATATTATTCCTGGCACTAATTTCCCTAACTATAGATTACCCCGTTTTCGAGAACAATTATTACCAAAGTCAGTGAGAACTCACTTGCAAGGATCTGATATCTTGTTTGGGAATTTTGAAAGTAGCCTAACTAATTATCCCTATACTGCCAAAGATATTAGTCGAGGACAAGTCTTTGCCTTTCGCTCTCCACCTGCATACGCCCAGCTTTTTGCTGAGGCTGGTTTTAATGTGTTCAATATGGCAAATAACCATGCTATGGACTTTGGCCCAGTAGGGTTCAAAGATACAATGAAAAATCTTCAGGCTGTGGGCATTGCAACGTTAGGTCATAAAAATCAAATTCTTTATTTGCAAGCTAACAATATCCCTGTGGCAATGATCGGATTTTCTCCTTATGAAATGTATAATTCCATCCATAATTTAGGAGCAGCTAAAGCACTTGTGGCAGAAGCCAAAAATAAAGCCAATATTGTAATAGTATCGATGCACGCTGGAGCAGAAGGAACGGGGGCACTACACGTTAAGAATCAAACAGAGTTTTTTTATGGAGAAAACCGAGGTAATGCGATCGCGTTTGCTCGAAACATGATTGATGCCGGAGCAGACTTAGTACTAGGACATGGCCCTCACGTTCCGAGAGCGATGGAAATTTATCAGGGAAAAATCATTGCCTATTCTTTAGGAAACTTTTTGGGATATCGAACTTTATCTACAAATGCCCAAACAGGTGACTCAATGATTTTAGAAGTCAAACTCAACTCAGCAGGAAATTTGGTATCCAGTAAAATTATTCCCGTTCGGATGGATCGGCAGGGAATTCCTCATATCGATCAGAGTTTTCAAACTGTAAAACTTATGCGTTATTTGAATAATCAAGCTTTTCCGAAGAATCCGGTGAAGATTAATAAGAAGGGGGAAGTTATAGTACAGAATAAGCTTAATCCTTCCTAAAATAATTCGTAATTCGTAATTCGTTAATAGGAGTCAGCGTGGTGCTGGACTCACCGCGCTGCTTTACCAAAATCCAAAATTGACTAATTATTGTCATCTTGTGGCTTTTCCTCGAACTTCTGAATATTCTGGGATTCACTATTAGTCAGTGAATTTTGCTTTTCTAGTGTTGGTACTACCACAGCAGAAGGATCTGATTGTTTGGATTCTGTTGGTGGTGCTGGTGGTATAAGTAGAGGTTTTGATGGACTTACGGGTTGAGGGGAGGCAGGATTTTGACTAGAAGCAGGTAAGTTCTTTTGTGGAAATGGCAATGGTGCAGGGGAAGCATTCCGCTTATCTCGGAATGCCCGTAGTTTTTCCACTACCGAGGGTGTAGGTGAAACGCTAGGTGGAGGTGTGGATTGTTCGGAATCACCGCGTTGCGGTTCTCTTGTAGGGCTGCTGGTAGATTCTTCTTGGGAAGAACGACGATTGCGGCGACGCTGCTTGGAATTAGAGACGGGTGCTTTTTCGGTTCTTGAAGTAGTGTTAGTCTCTTCACCTCTGGGTGAAGATGTACTATCAAAATTAGGTGCTTTCGCGCCTGATTCTTGAGTTGGCTTTTCAACAAGTGGCTTGGCAGTCGGCTGCTGAAATTTGGGTAATATACTGGCGATCGCAAAACCTGCTGTCGCAGCAACTAGGGCTACACCCATACCAATAAATACTTTAGATGACCCCAGGTTTTTAGCCAGTACAGTTTCCTTAGCCATACCTGGGTTGGGCTGCGCCAACACAGATGGTCTATGAATAGAATTTTGGGCACTTTTCCCAATTAAAGTTACTGCTTGCTGGGCAGATAAATTGACAGTTGGCACTGCGTAAGTGGGTAAAACTTGCGGTGTTCCATTCACCCCATTTCCAGGTAGCAATTGCAGCCAGTCAGCAACTGTCGCTGGACGAAAACGAGACTCTACCGCCATACCGCGCATTACTGCCTGGTTGACAGCAGCACTCAAATGTGGTTGCAGTTCGCGGGGGGAAGGCATTTGTTCGCGATCGCGCAATAATGCTGGCATAGGAACTTGGGCTGTCAAGAGTGCATACAAGGTTGCTGCTAAACCATAAACATCCGTGGCGGGTGTGCGCGCCGCTTGCGTCATATACTGCTCAATGGGAGAATAACCCTCAGAAACCAAACCTGTGTGAGTCTGCCTGACACCGCCATTAAATTCCCTGGCAATGCCAAAATCAATTAGTATTACTTCCTGCGTTCCTTGACGAAGAATAATATTATCTGGTTTGACATCGCGGTGTAATAAGCCGTTGTTATGTACTACCTGCAACGCTGCCCCAATTTGCCGGATGTAATGAATTGCTGTGGTTTCAGGCAAAGTTATCCCTGGTAATACAAATGCGTCTCCCAAGGTTTCACCAGGAATGTATTCCATCACCATGTAAGGCAGTCCAGCTTCCACAAAAAAGTCACTAACTCGGACTATATTTGGGTGAATACACGTAGCTAATCGTCTGGCTTCATCTTGGAATTGACGCTCGAATTTGGCAAAATCAGGATGTTGTCGCAGCCGTTCATTGATGGTTTTCATCACCACCTCCTGACCCAAGTAGTGATGCGTAGCTTTAAAGGTAATGCCAAAGCCACCCCGCCCTATTTCTTGAATTAGGGTATATTTCCCATCCTGCAAAATTGTGCCTGCTAACATAAAGAGTCCTGAGTCCTGAGTGAGCAGATAAGTACCGAGTCCTGAGTTTTGAGGGATTTCCCAAAAATTTTCCCATATTTTTATCGGGCAGGGTTCTTGCCTGTCTATTTTACGGGATGATTTAGTTGTTGGAATTCCTGAAGTGAGAAAGACCTCCCCACGATCGCAACAGTTTTATCTTTCTCAGATGATAACGCGGGAGTGCGGCAAGCTTAAAGCGGAAGACGCGCTAAGGCTCTTTTTTCGGTTTTATAGAAAAGTAGGCTAAAGTTTAGTGTCAAAACAGAATTCAGAAGTCAGAATTCAGAATGGGCTAAACACCCCGCTAACGCTAACAGAATGAATGATGTACAACTGGCAAATTTTGGGAAATTTCTGTTTAAACTCACTAGAATTTTGCTTAGTTTTGGATTTTAGATGTCTCTGAAATCTAAAATCCAAAATCTAAAATCCAAAATTATTACAGTTGCCGCACTAATGGCTGACCATCTTTGACTTCGCCAATTAAAACTAAATCGACACAGTTCACAAAGATCCCATTTTCCAGAACGCCAGGAATGTTATTCAATGTCTTTTCTAGTCCGGCTGGATCTTCAATGGAGTCAAATCTGACATCTAAGACAAAGTTGCCTTGGTCAGTGATTACTGGCCCAGCTTTTTTTACACCCATGCGGAGTTCTGGTTTACCACCGAGTTTTTTGATGGCATTGGTGACAGGGGTAATTGCCATTGGAATCACTTCCACGGGTACAGCGAAAGTAGAACCTAAGCGTTCTACTAACTTGCCACTGTCTACTACGACGATGAACTGTTCTGCTAGGTAGTCTACAACTTTTTCGCGGGTATGTGCTGCACCACCGCCTTTAATCAAATTCTTCTGCGGATCGACTTCATCTGCGCCATCAATGGCAATATCGATGTGGTCAATAGCATCCAAGGTGGCGAGAGGGACACCGTACTGCTTCGCCAGCACTTCTGACTGAAACGAGGTAGGTATACCAATGATATCTTTGAGTTCACCAGACTTGAGGCGATCGCCTAAATACTGAATCGTATATGCTGTAGTTGACCCCGTACCCAACCCGACAATGGAACCCGACTTGACTAGGGCGGCGGCGGCTTTGCCAACTTCTTGCTTCATCAACTTTACGGGATCTGCTGCTGCTGTCATTCCCAAAACTCCTGAAAAACTGACTATAGTCCATAGTAGTGGGCGGATAACGCCAAAACATCAAAGGTAAAAAACAAGTTTTTGCTGATTTTTACTCCCTTGATGATGAAAACCAGCTAACGCACTACATAGCTACGCAACATTGCCTAGCCGAAATTCGTCATTAACTGAGACTAAATTTTGCGTTAACCTCAGTAACGTAGTTTTTTAATTCACGTTAGCAGCTAAAAGTAGTTATCATGATGCGTCAGCTTTCAATTACTCTATCTTTAATGGCACTACTACAAAGCTTGCCAGCAATTGCTCAAGTACCAGAATCTAATTCTGGAATAACAGCTGATTCCATTCAACAAGTAACTGCTGTCAAATGGATGACAAACTTTCCCGATGGCAAATTTTATCCAGAAAGATTACTGAGTCGGGCAGAATTGGCCTCGATTATGGTCAAAACATTTCGGTTAGATAGAAGAGAAGCTGTTACCAAAGAAAATTTAACTATTCCAGATGTTCCTCGTTCTTATTGGGCATTTAATGATATACAGACAGTTCTAAAAACTGACATCATGAAAGGCTATCGGGGCAATGAATTCTTCCCTAATCAAAAGGTGACAAGGGCAGAAGCTCTGGCTATTTTCGCTCAGGCTTATGGTGTATTTCAATTTCCTGATGCCGCTGTAAATGAGATTCTGGCTTCACATCCAGATGAAAAGTCTATCCCAACTTGGGCTAGAAAAGCGATCGCTACTGTAGCTACTGAGGGATTTCTAAATACAGATGCTCAAGGCAATATTTCCCCATTAAAACCCGTGACCCGTGGGGATATGGCTTATGTATTGAGTAAATATTTGCAACGACAACAGCAACAACCCGAAACACCGGAAGTTCCGATAATCCCAAATAGCCCACAATCTCCTTAGCTAGACTTTATCAAGCCAACGGACTCAAAATCAGTTTTGACCCGGATTTCTATACCTGTCTCGAAGTTGACGAAGATATACGGAATTAGACTGTGTTGGTTGCTGCAACACATTATTTCCATAGGTAGATTGTGGTAGTTGCGTCGGTTGCTGCAAGCCATAATTCCCATAATTAGTTTGTGGTAGTTGCGTCGGTTGCTGCAACACATTATTCCCATAATTAGTTTGTGGTGGTTGCATCGGTTGCTGCAAGCCATAATTCCCATATCCTACGGGGTTTGTGGGTGTGACAACACTTTGACTCGGACTCTGGCTAGAGTAAGGTACAGTATTACTTGGTGCTACGTTAGGCACTACTTGACCGTTATTTAAATAAGTGTAAGGATTTTGCGGTAAGTTCGTACCCGTAGTTAACCCATTATTAGGCACTACTTGACCGTTATTTAAATTAGTGTAGGGATTTTGTGGGAAGTTCGTACCCGTTGACGTGTTGCTTGTCCCAGGAGTTGACCCAGTGTTTGGTAGAGAATTCTGACTGGTTAAGCTATTGATGGGTGGCATTAGGGTTGTTCCTGGAGCGGGGACTTGCCCGAAAGCGTTTGTCTGAGTTGCAGTGTTGCCACTGAAGCTAGACAATTTTTGGTTTGTCGATTGATTAAGCGCTGCTTGCAGAGGGTTGATAGAGAGAGAATTTTGATTCTTATTGGTTTGATTTGTGAATCCAATACCCAGGCTAGAAGACGTTTGGTCTCCCCCTGTTGGTTCAGATGCCGCATTTAAGGTTTTAATACCTAGAAAGGGGTTACTATTATCAACTGTTCCAGTACGCAATAAATTGTCTGTTTGTTGGACAAAGGGATTTTTCACGGCTGGCGAGGTATCGCCGTTAACACCTAAACCAGGATTTAATTTGGTATTATTAGCAGACTTTTGTTTGTTGATGACATCATCTAATGAGCCTTTGGTCTTTTTTGCGTCGGTCTTTTCTTCAGGCGCATTTGCGTTTAATGAGAGAGTTGCTTGCTCAAAGTCATTAAATAAAACTGGTAGGTTATCAATATCTGCTGCAATAGCTTTGTTTTCTTCTGACAGTGAGGAATCAGCAGACTTTTGTAAAACGACTGGTTTTTTTTGCTTATAAACGAAAATACCTGGGTTTGACCAGTATTCCCAGGTTGCTAGCCCAACTACAGATAAAAAAATCGCAGTTCCCCAAAAACCAGGTCGCCCTAGATTCCATAACCTGGCTTTGAGATAGCGTAAGTAGGCGGGAGGATAATGACGATGTGGCATGGGATTTGCTAAATGAGATTTACTATAAATTGGTAGAATTCGACGGAAGAGGCATTGCTGTTTGATGCTTTTATTGTCTGGGAAGGAAATGTCTCAACTAAAGTTTGATTGTGATTTCATCGTAACTTCTCAAGAAATTATTAGTTACAAGTAAGTCAAAAATTAACTAATCACTATTTTAAACTAAACGGTTTAGTCTAAAAAATAATTTTGAGTATTTTAGCTGCGATCGCCCCAGTTTCAATTTTCTACAGGACTAGCCGACAGATTAGCAGAGGTGGCATCTCTGCGGTGAAAATGGTTGACCGCTATTGACTAAAGCGATCGCCAAGTCTATTTTTTATACCTGATAAAACTTGATTTATGAATTATAACTGTACAGACGGGCTATGACGCTCCTAACTTCTTCTTTAAATTATGATATACAAACTCCCTCAACAAAAGCTGTTGAGATGGATTGCATTGTTCCTAATTGGAACATTTCTGCAATTTTTGTTTTACATCCCGACACCAGTCTTATCTCAAAATTCCAATAGCTGTAGCAATATTACAACCCCGCTCACATCTGAAGAACAAACTTATGCTCGTGCGTCTTGGCAGTATTTTGTCAAAAATTATCAGCCAGCAACGGGATTTACCAATTCTACTGGGGGTTATCCTTCCGGTACACTCTGGGATATGGGTAACTACCTGATGGCATTGAATGCTGCCCGATGGTTGAATCTTACCGATCAAGCAGACTTTGATTCCCGCCTCAATAAGTTTTTGACAACTCTTAGCAGTCTGAAGTTATTTGAAGATGCTTTGCCCAATAAAGTCTATAATGCAGCCACAGGACAGATGGTTGATTATGGCAACAATCCCCTAGAGCGTGGTCTTGGCTGGTCTGCTTTGGATGTTGGGCGAATATTGGCTGCGTTTGATGTCATCCGTACCTGTCATCCTCAATATAATGACTGGCTCAAAGGAATTATAGCCAAGTGGCAGGTGGCGCGATCGCTCAAAGATGAACAACTTTATGGCGCTACTGTTCTCCCTGACAACAAAACCTTACTAGTACAAGAAGGACGACTCGGCTACGAAGAATACGCCGCTAGGGGTTATCAACTTTGGGGTTTTTCAGCACCCAAGGCTATTGCTTTAGAACCGTTTAAATTGGTCGAAGTTAATGGTGTGCAAATTCCCGTTGATACGCGTGACTTTCAAACCACCAACGCTAATAATTATGTTGTGAGTGAGTCTTATATCCTTGATGGGATCGAATTTGGCTTGCAGGGTGAGTTAGCTGATTTTGCTGCTAGGGTTTTAGATGTACAAAAACGGCGTTTTGATACCACAGGTCAGTTAACTGCGGTGACAGAAGATAATATCGACCAACCACCTTATTTTCTCTACAACACCGTTTACGCCAACGGTACAAATTGGGCAACTATTACTGATACCAATCAACCTTATCCACAGTTTCGCAGCCTCAGTACAAAAGCTGCTTTTGGCTGGCACTATCTTTTTCCAGAGAATGCTTATGCCCGAAAAGTTTTTGATGCAGTCAAGGATCTCCGCAGTCCTGAAGATAGCGGTTACTATGCTGGAATCTATGAAGAATCAAAACAACCCAACAAAGCTTTGACAGGTAATACTAATGGGTTAATTTTAGAGATTTTATACTACAAAGCTAAGGGAAATCACCCGTTAATTGCTTCCAGTTCTGCGAGTGTGTCTACTAGCAAGCCTAGTGAAAATGCTTCTTCAGCAACCCCTGCAAATCAATCGAATTCTACTGTTACGACTCCGAGCGCAACACCTGCAAATCAACCGAATTCTACTGTTACGACTCCGAGCGCAACTTCTAAACCTACAGAAGTAGCTGTTGCACCTATTCCACCAGTGGATAGTCCCCAGCCATCATCCAACCTGAAACTAGATCGACCACTAACGCCTGTTGAACGGCGCTATGCAGAGGCGGCTTGGCGATACTTCCAAGCAAATTATCACCCCAAAAGTGGGCTGATAGACGATCGCAGTGATTTTAAAGGTGCAACCCTTTGGGGATTGGGAGATTATCTCGCAGCACTTCATGCAGCGCGATCGCTCGATACAATTACCCCCAAAGAATTTGACCAGCGTACCCGCCATCTCTTAGGAGCCTTGACAAAGTTACCGTTATTTGCGGGTGAATTACCAAGTCGGAGTTATGATACGCGATCGCTCCAACCAGTCGATTATGGTGGAAATCCAGTTCCCGAAGGAAATGGTTGGTCAGCTTTAGATTTGGGTAGAATGCTGGCAGCGCTTTACAACTTAAAAAGCTGTCATCCAGAATACACGGCTGCTGTAGATAAAATTGTCCTGGATTGGTCATACTTGCGTGTGGTGCGCGAAGGTATTCTTTCTAGTGCCACCGTTACCAAAGAGGAAGATGGGCGATATCTCACCCGCGTTAACCCCGAAATCCGCTTGGGTTATGAGGAATATGCCGCTCGTGCTTTTCAATTATGGGGGTTTAATCTCGATCGTTCTGCTGTTGGGGGTGAATATCAAACTGCCTCAGTGGAGGGATTGAAAGTCCCAATTCAACGCCATCGCACAGATACTAATTCCAAAGTTAACCAATACACAGTTAGCAATCCTTTTGTACTCTATGCATTGGAGTTTGGATTAGATCCAAAAATGCGATCGCTCTTTGAGCCAATTTTCCAAGCACAAGCTGAACGTTACCGCCGCACCGGCACTCTCACAGCCTCAGCCACCACCTTAATCGATCGTAAACCTTACACTGTCCACAGTACAATTACTGCACAAGGGGACTCTTGGGTAGCTTTAGGAGATGATGGTCAACCAGTACCAAAGGGGCGATTGGTAAGTACAGCGGTAGCTTTTGCCTATAATGCCCTGCTTCCAGACAATAAGTATAGTCAACAGTTACAGGAAGGAACGACTGACTTATATAATCCACTAATTGGATTTTATGAGGGCTTCTACGAAACCACCGGCAAAACAGCAGTTGGTTTCACCAGCAGCACCAACAGTATGATTTTGCAATCCTTGCTATACAATGTGACAAATCGACAACCCTTAATTCGTCCGATTACCACTATGAAATCTCTTTGGTGGCAGACAGTTACCAAGGGAAATTCTGGGCGAGGTCTACCAAATAGTGCCACACAACAAACCAAGTTAACTTCTGATAGTTCTGGAAGTTACTGGGTTTCAAGTGGTGAAAATACTCACCTAGTAACTGGCACAAAATAACATAACCAAAACCCTCATTTTCAGGTAGGGGCAATTCATAAAACATTGGTATCAACTTAAGCCGAGAACTATATCAGACAGGCGTTTTGCAAATCCCTCATGCCCTCATCCCCTAACCCCTTCTCCCAAAGGAGAAGGGGAATTGAATATCTAGCTCCCCTCTCACGGATGGGAGAGGGGGGTGAGGGCAAAACGTTGTCACCAAGGGGGTTTAGCGTTAATTTGACACCAATGTTCATAAAATTGCCCCTACAGCATGTAGTTTTGCATAAGTCTTAGTAATACCAAAATCCTTGTAGAGACATAGCATTGCTATGTTTCTATATCCAGATTCATAACTCAAATCAGCAACGCCAATTTTGGGTTGATTGAGAAAAAGTTGTTAGTCACAAATTTAACTAGGGAATACTTATTTTGATGGGGATGCAGATACATTAACTATCGGTACTAAGATGACTTCAGTTTCTCTGACAAACTTTTCTGGGAACAGCCGCTCATTACTCAAAAAAAGAACGCTATTATTTCGTTATTTAGCAGAAATCAATTTAATTTTTGGTATCTGGTATTTGCAATGGCGCGTCACCCATTCGATCAATCTTGATGCCCTCTGGATTTCTATTCCTTTGCTGATAGCTGAGATTTACAGCTATTTCGGTGGCGTAATGTTTGTAATTGGGTTGTGGCGACCTTTAGTCAGACAAGTTAAATCTCTCGACCAGATGACCCCACCCATACCCAGAGCCGACTGGCCAACAGTGGATGTGTTTATAACCTGCTACAATGAGCCGCCGGAAATTGTCGAAGAAACTGCCAAAGCGGCCCTAGCAATGGATTATCCGCCCATCAAGTTACGCGTTTATGTGCTGGATGATGGTAACTCGGCTGATATGCGAGCGATGACAGAGAGATTGTGTATTGAAGATTTGCAGTCAGAACAATTACAGCTAGAAGCGGAACGGATTGATGCAGAACATGCTGGATTGTTGGAGCGCTTGAAGCAACTGGAAAATCTGACACCTAATACTCAAGCTGCCGAACAATGGCTGCAAACATCAGAATCAGTGGTGAATCAGCCTGCGGCTGGATTTGTGCAAAGTTTGCGATCGCTGATTCTTTGGCTACCTCCGACTCATCAAAGTATTCGCGATCGCCTAATTACCGAACGAAAAACTTTAGAAGAAGCTATTTACAAAAAAGAACTAGAACTAGTTGAACTCACTCGTTTTCGCTACATTGCTCGTCCTAAGACGCCTGGTGTAGCACATCATGCGAAAGCAGGCAACATCAATTACGCAATTTTTTCTGGAGAAACTTCAGGAAATTTTATTGTTACTCTAGATGCTGACCACATTCCCAAGCGAAATTTTCTCAAGCGAGTTCTGCCTTATTTCTACACCTATAATCTTTCAACCGGAAAATACGACCAGAACCAAATTGCTTTTGTACAGACGCGCCAAGATTTTTACAATATCCCTCCAGGCGATCCTTTTGGACATCGAGCAAATTTATTTTATGGGCCACTTCAACAAGGTAAAGATGGCATGAATGCCGCGTTTTATACGGGCACAAATGCGATCCTCAGACGTGAGGCATTAGTTAGTGTAGGATTGCAAAACTTTGCTGATGAATTCGCCAAAGATGAAAAACGTTTAGATGAATTTGATTTAGTTGGTGGGGTATCCAGTAATAGCATTACGGAAGATATGAATACAGCCATGCGTCTACATAGTGCTGGCTGGAAATCTATTTATCACAATGAACTTTTGGCAGAAGGTTTAGCCCCAGACGATCTAAGTTCTACTCTTAAACAGCGGCTACGCTGGGCACAAGGAACTATCCAAGTGCTAGTGAGGGAAAATCCACTGACAAAATCAGGGCTAACCTTTTGGCAAAGGTTGCAATATTTCAAGACGATGTATAGCTATTTCTCTGGTTTTGCAACTCTGGTTTTTATTTCTTGTCCAATTATCTATTTTTTTACGGACATTGTTCCAGTCAAAACCTACGGCCCTGACTTTGCCATACACTTTTTCCCAGCTTTTATTATTAACCGTCTGACTTTCCTTACAGCCACCTGGGGCATTCCAGCTAGAGAAGTATGGCGTTCTGAACAATATGCGATCGCTTTATTTCCCTTATTAATCCAAGCTGTATGGAGTGTGTTAATAGGGCAAAAACTCAATTTTCAAGTCACACCTAAGCAACGGCAATCCGGGATTTATCTCCGGCTCGTTTGGCCACAGTTGGTTGTTTTTATCCTTACCATCTTGGGAATGTTATGGAGCCTTTACCAATTCGCAATTGGCCATTTAAATAATCCTGATGTTCACCTACTCAATGGTGCATGGGCTATCTATAATTTATTACTTTTGTGGGCGATCATCCGCGCATCTGTTTGGCAGCCTCCAAAATAGGTTGAAAAGCTCAAAAAGATGGCTATTTTGGAGCTTTGGAAATTTATCGGAAATGGGTTGACGCTAGCTTTTTTACTGCCATAGCAAATAATAGTAATCAGCAAGTATTAAAACAAAACTAATTGTGGACTTTATCTCTTGCAGTTTGCATGAATTCAATGCCAAAATATAACTATACAATAGGGCAATAAAACCATGAATTTGAGTGTAAAAGTACTAGAAATATCTGGAATTTTAGATGGTATTAGAGGTAACGAACTACGTCGTGAAGTTAGAGGTATGCTAGCAAACGGGGCCGATATTTTGTTGATCGATATGAAAGAAGTCAAGTTTATTGATAGCTCTGGTTTAGGTGCTTTAGTATCAGCCATGCAAATGGTACGAACTGCTAATGCTAAACTGTTTGTTTGTTCGATAAGCGATCAAGTCAGGATGTTGTTTGAACTGACTAAAATGGATAGGATTTTTCAAACCTTTGCTGACAAAGATGAATTTCGCCGCCAAATATTGGCAACACAATAAGCTATTATTCAATCCCAAGTTAACTATGCATATTTGACTATTCTAACCAAAATTAACTTTTACTAAAGATAAGTCATCATCAAGATTGTCTTGAGCATTTAAGGTGAGAATTTTTGCTAATAGTTGATTGAGGTTGCAAGTATGTTTTTGACTATATTTGGTTAGTAATTCCATGAAAGCATCGATACCCCAAATTTTACCATCTGACTGATTAATTTCATAAGCACCATCACTAAAAATGTATAAAGTGCTGTTTTCTTCAATTTCAAAAATAGCATCCTCAAATTGAACTTCAGGCAAAAAGCCAATTGGTAAATCTAAAGAAGTTAGCTGTTTAACTTCGATGTTGTTAGTAGAGGTATTAGATAACAGTAAAGCTGGTGGATGTCCGGCGTTGGCATAAATGAGTTGACGTTTAAGGCGGTGATAAACTCCATACCAGATTGTAAAGTATTTATCACCGTGCTTACTCATTTGAAAGGCATGATTGAGAGCTTTTAGGACTTCACTTGGTTGACAAAAGTTAGTGTTAGGTAGAGATTGCGATCGCAAAACATTTTGTACGGATACCGATAGGAGGGCTGAACCCACCCCATGACCAGATACATCTAACAAATAAATTGCCAAATGATCCTCGTCAATCCAATAATGGTCGAAGCAATCACCCCCTAGCTGCGCTGAGGGAATAAACAGATTTTCTGTAGTTACTGCTCCTACAAGCGGTGAGGGTAAAAGCGATCGCACATAATCAGCGGCCTCAGCCAATTCTGCTTCCAAAATTTGCTTTTGAGTTTGCAAATCCTGATTTAGTGTCTCCAAAGCTTGCTTTTGACTTTGTAAATCCTGATTTAGCTGGTGTAACCTTAGTCCTGCTCTTACGCGTGCTTTCAATTCATTCATCTCTATCGGTTTAGAGATAAACTCATCTGCTCCAGCGTCAAGTCCCCTAACTCTATCTTCCTCTTCTCCTCGAGCTGCTCCCCTAGCCGTCAATAGAATAAAAAAAGTAGTTGCCAATTCTGGATCTGTTCTAATTCGACGACATACTTCTAGCCCATCTACTTGTGACATCATCCAGTCACAGATAATCAGAGCCGGATGTAGCAGTTGTGCTTGTTTAATTCCTTCTTCGCCATTGCTGGCTACAGTAGTCTCATAACCTTGCTTTTGGAGTGTACTTTTTAGTACAGCTCGTACTGTTGGGTCATCATCAATAACCAGAATTTTAAACATAAATTACAATTTATTAAGTAAAATGTTCGGTAAATAGTTGCTTTAATTTAAGTTATATGCAATTGAGTTTTTAATGTATAGTAAAAATACTCAAATTAAATAAACTAATTAAAGAATATGATTATTTCACAATATTTTCTTAGTTAAAAAGTGAATCATAAAATTTATCTCAAAGTCAATACAGACCTGACAGCTTCATCTCAAGTTTTGTCTTGGTTCGAGCAGATGAATCAACCACCTATTCCCGATCAACAAATGTGGTGGCAGTGTCAAACACTTTTGATAGAAGGCTTTACTAACATTGTTGAACATGCCCACAAAAATTTGCCTATTGAAACTCCTATTGAGATAGAAGCTGTGCGGTTAGATGAATATATAGAAATCCGCATTTGCTCTCAAGGACAGCCTTTTGACTTAGAGCAAAAATTACGGCAAACATCTGAATTTGAGAATAACGATCGAGAGCGCGGACGTGGTTTAAAAATCATGTCCACCATTGCTGACAAGTTAAGTTATGAGCCGACAGCAGATAATCGTTACTGTTTATTTATTATTAAATATTATTAAATATACTGATGTTGAAGAATAATTCAGAATTCAGAATGGGCTAAACCTTAGCTATCCGCTAACAGGAGTCAGAATCAAGACGCTCGTGACGCTCGTTCGCCCTTGAGAGAAGACTCGCTTTCCGCCAGCGATGCACTGAGTTTCGACACTTCGACAAGCTCAGTGCATCGCTGCGCGGTAATCGAGCGACTTGTGCCGAGCGAAGTCGAGGTAAGTCAAGATTAAACTACCGCCTGTCGTTGTGTCGTACAAAATTCATTCTGAATTCTGACTCACCTCGACTGCGCTCGGCGAACACCTGACTCCTGAATTATGTTCGATAAAAGTGGAAAATTAGGAGTTAGGAGTTTTCATTAAAAACTCTTGAATGCGTTTAATAAAATCTTCTAACTCTAAGATTAAGTTACTAGTACCTCGACGCTCTTGTTTATAAGCTAATTGTTCTAGTTTTTCTGCTGCCAGATGCATGGTTGTAACTCCCATATTGGCACTAGAACCTTTAATTTGATGACCTTGGAGTACTATTTGATCAAAGTCATGATCTGCGATCGCTATTTTAATTAACTCTAGACGAGGTTGAATATCCTCAACAAATATTTGCAGTAGTTCCAATTCAAATTCTGGGTTATTTTCTGAGAGTTGGTGCAAACGTTCCCAATCAATTGGGAGGTTAACTGAACCTACATCTGTTGTAGAAACTGTTTGCTCTGTGGCAGCTGTTTCTTTTGCCTCGAATATCACATTTCCCCAACGCTCTAGCGTCGCCGCCAAATCTTCTTTGATTACTGGCTTGCTCAAATAGTCATCCATTCCGGCATCTAGACACATTTGTTGGTCTTCTCTCATCGCATTAGCTGTCATTGCAATTACTACCGGACGATAACCACTAGCAAAGTAGTTTTCTTGCCAACGATGAATTTCTTTTGTGGTTTCTAAACCATCGAGAACTGGCATTTGGCAATCCATCAGAATTAAATCGTAGGGAATTTTTTCTAATAGCTGCAAAACTTCTTTCCCATTCCCAGCAACGTCAGCACTATAACCCAGGCTTTTGAGTTGCTTCAAAGCGACTTTCTGATTCACCAAATTATCTTCGGCTAAGAGAATTCTTAATTTTTGGGAGTTACGAGGTGGAAGCCGCGAACTAGAAGAATAATAGTTGAGGTTGTTTTCAGAATTTTGCAGTTTTAAATCCTGACTTCTGTTAGAGAAGCGGGGCGTAGCCCATTCTAACTCCTGAATTTTGACTTCAGACTCCTCTTGCATCTGTGTTCCTAAAATAGTCATGATGGTATCGAGGAGCCGCGATGGCTTAATAGGTTTGACTAAATAAGCCGCAAATCCTATTTTTAGCGCTCGTTGGATTTCATCGCGTTGATTAGTAGAGGTAAGCATAATCAAAGGTAGCCCAGCGATCGCTGAATTTGCTTTAATTTGTTCTCCTAAAGTCATGCCATCTATTTTTGGCATCTGCATATCAATCACAGCTATGTCATAGAAATTTTTTTGCTTGGCAGCTTCCTGAATAGCTTTGAGAGCAACACTAGCCGAGGCAACCTGATCCACCAGCATCCCCCAACGGGTAGCTTGATGGTAGATAATTTTGCGATTAGTAGCATTATCATCCACCACTAACAAGCGCCGATTGATCAAAAGTTCGCGTTCGCCTTCTAAGGAAATAGACTCAAGTTGCTTGGCAAAAGTTACTTCAAACCAAAACTTAGATCCTTTCCCCAAGCGACTTTCTACACCCATTTCTCCTCCCATCAAGCTTACTAGTTGCTTGCAGATGGCTAATCCCAAACCTGTGCCGCCATATTTGCGGGTGGTGGAAGCATCTACTTGGGTAAATGGCTTAAACAGTTTGGATTGATCTTCTGGGGTAATGCCAAGACCGGTATCTACGATCGCAAAATAGATGGTGGCTGTAGTTAGGGAAAGCGAACGCAATTCTGCGCGTAATACTACCTCTCCTTTACTGGTGAACTTGATCGCATTGCTAATCAGGTTCATAAGAATTTGCCGCAGACGGCCAGCATCGCCTTGGAGGTGGGTAGGGACGTTGCTATAGATTAATCCTGCAATTTCTAATCCCTTATGATGAGCTGAGGGAGCCAATAATTCCAATACTTCTTCTACACAGGTAGATAAATTAAAATCTAGAGTTTCTAGTGCCATTTCCCCAGCCTCTAGTTTGGACAGATCCAAAATTTCGTTGATCAGACTTAACAGAGCATCGCCACTAATGCGAATTGTCTCCATAAAATCCCGTTGCTCGGAATTTAGGGGAGTTTCTAACATTAAGCCTGTCATGCCTAATACAGCATTCATCGGAGTCCGAATTTCATGGCTCATGTTGGCCAAAAAGGCACTTTTGGTTTGAGAAGCTAATTCAGCTTGGTGACGAGCAATTTCGAGTTCTCGTCGTTGTTGAGTTTCTGCATCTAACATTTGGGCTTGGGCTAAGGCAATACCTACTTGGTCGGCTATTTGCCGTAAAAGATGAGTTTCAAAGCTAGACCATTGGCGGGAACTGCCGCACTGATGGACAATCAGTAAACCGCAGAGTTCTTCTTTGACAAGAATGGGTATGACTAAATTACACTGGACTCCAAATTGTTGTAGTAATTCGAGATGGTTGTTTTGGACTTCAGCTATATCCAAGTCAGCAAGCCCCAGATTCGGTTTTTGACGGTACTGCTGTAGATAGTACTGCTGGATATATTCGGCTTGAAAGTAAGCATCGACTAGCTCTTTATCTTTAATTGCCAGCCAGCCAGAAATTACTGCCTCAACCACGGTAGCTCCAGAGCCATCAGCCAAAGGTTGATAAATCAAAACTCGATCGCTATGGAGAATTTTTTGTACCTCAGTGACAGTGATTTGGAAAATTTCTTTGATTTGCAAAGACTGACGAATTTTGAGGGTGATTTCAGTAAATAGTTGCGATCGCAAGTTTTGGCGTTGGAGTTGTTCTTCTGCCTGCTTGCGCTCAATAAACTGCCCTACTTGCTCGCCAATCAAATTCATGACTTTTGCCAAATCTGGGTCAGCTTGCTGGATTTCATGGCTAAAGCAGGTAATGACACCGATGATTTTTTTACCACTACAGATCGGAAAACCAAAAGCTCCATGCAGTTCTGCTTCGGCAGCGATTTGAGAGCGAATGAAACTCCGATCTTTAACGACATCAGCGATCCAAACAGGTTCAAGACTAGCCCAGACACGACCAGGCAGCCCAATTCCTGGTGCAAATGTAATCTGCCGACTGAGGATGTCAAATTCTTGCATCTCAAAGGAGATTTTATACCATGCATTTAGCAAGGACAGTAGATTTGCTCGCCGATCCAGCATCCAAAATTCACTAAAATCCCATCCCAAACTTTCGCAGATTCCTTGCAAGATTTGGGGCATGGCTTCATTGATTGTGGTTGACTCTGCCAAGACACGGGTTGTAACATACTCTGCTTTCAAATGCTGTTCAGTTCGTTTGCGTAAGCGAAGTTCCTCAAAGACATCGCTGATGTCAATACCTGTAGCAACAATGTATTCAACGTGCCCCTCATAGTCTTTCAAGGTAGTGTTAGTCCAAGAAATAAGCCGCCGGCTGCCATCCTTAGTTACCCAATAGTTTTCGTATTCTTTGGGCGCTTCACCAGATCGCAACTGCTCAAAAACTGCTTTAACCGACTCTACCTGTTCAGGAAGTAGAAATAGGTTCCAGAAATGCCTTCCTTTCACCTCATCAAATGAGTAACCAGTAATTTGTTCGCAAGCTTGATTGAAGCGAACGATTTGCCCTTTCGTGTCAAGAACTATTACTAAAGCGCTGGTTGTATTAAGGACTGCTGAGATAAAGTTGCGTTCTTGATTGAGTGTTTCCTCTGTTAATTTCCGCTCTTTTCCTTCACGGTAAATAAAGTAGTAGACTATAGCCAGAATCAAAAAACTTAGACAAATCGCGATCGCCAGTGTCAAAACCGTGTTGTTAGCACTGGCTTTTGCAGCTTGTGACTGTTGTTGAAGCAACCCTCTATCCTGATTTTCTATCTCATGGACGATCTTGCGGATATCATCCATGAGATGTTTTCCTTGATTTGTCTGGATTACCTGCAACGCCGCCTCAAATCCCTGATTTTGACGCAGGTATATAGTCTGCTTAAGTATGGCAAGTTTTGCAGCTATCAAAGATTCAAGAGTTGCGAACTGCTTTTGTTGGTTAGGTTCATCTGCAATTAAATCCTTCAGTTTTACAATTTTGCGATCGATGTTTCCAATTACTGCTTGATAAGGTTCTAGATAACTTTCTTGTCCAGTGAGGATGTAACCGCGTTGTCCAGTCTCAGCATCTTTTATCTCAGACAGTAATTCTTCTAGTTTATTGATTTTCTCTTGGGTTATTTGTACTTGGTTATTTGTATCAATCAATATATGTGTATTTTGATAAGAAATCACACCAATCAAAACTAAAACTGCCGATGCTAACCCAAACCCTCCAGCTATCCTTTGAAAAAATTGTTTGCGTGTCTTCTGGGACTGTTTGCGTGTATCACTTGCCAATACCAAACTTGCTAAATTGCGGCGCATTTCTAGTTGCTTAATTACCTGATGACCAATAATTCGTAATGCTTCAAGTTGTTCTGGAGAGAGGTTTCTTGGTACACGATCGATTACACAAAGTGTTCCTAGTGCATATCCTTCAGGGTTAGTTAGCGGTACTCCAGCATAAAACCGAACATTTGGGTCAGAGGTGACAAAGGGGTTTGTCGCAAACCTTTCGTCTTCTGTTGCATCAGGTACAACAAAAACTTCAGGTTGCAGAATAGCATGGGCGCAGAATGCCAAATCACGGGGTGTTTGTAGGGCATCCAAACCAACTTTTGATTTGAACCACTGACGATTAGTATCAATTAAGCTGATTAAGGCAATGGGAGTTCCACAAATATATGAGGCTAAACGGGTGAGGTCGTCAAAGGCTGCTTCTGAAGGAGTGTCGAGTATTTTATACTGCAAAAGAGATTCGATTCGCTGTGTTTCGTTATCAGGTAATGGTGCTTTCATTCTCCAGCCTTATACCATTTTGGATTTTAAAAACAGAATTCTGACTCCTGAATTCTTTTTTGTTAAAATTTGACCCGCAACTGTCCTGTGAAGGAATTACCACCGTAAGCACTTCCGCTGGTTTCTTGATTGCGGACATTACTAAAGCTATAGCCCAAGTCTGCTTCTATACTGGGCGACAGTTTTACCGTACAGCGCGTTTGATAGGTATTGGCGTTGTCAAATTCTCCTTTAAGTCGCTGCCGTCCTAAGTTGGCAGCAAGGCGACAGCGTAAGAATTGAGCAATATCTCCCTCCCAAGCTAACTCACCGTTGTAAACTAAGAAATCTGGTGGAGAAAAATAACCGCTTGTGCGTTCTAAATCGCGATCGTAACTCCAAGTGAATAAGTTAGCTGCCAAAGAAAATTGTCCGAACTTGCGCTCTAACCTACTAAAAGACTGCACCTCAGAATTACCATCGTTGTAATTACCCAAACGCAATGATGAAAATAAGCTGGTATTACGGTCAATCTGCCAGTATAAATCAGGCCCAAATCGCCAAACAGTAATTTGATTGTCTAAAGTTCGAGCATTAGATTTATGAGGCCCTTGTTCTAAATTACCTGATATTATTACTGCCGATAGCAATCGACCTGATGACGAAACTCGCGGCGGCGCAATCGGAGCATCCACCTTAACATTGAGATTGATAGCTGTGGGTAAACGATTGAACACATCGACTCCGGCTGCTGTTTGTAGAGTCACTTGTCCAATTTTTCCTTGCCATCCAACTTGCAAAGGAAAATTGGTAATTGATTCAACACCGCGTTGCTCAAAGAAGTTAAAACCTGTCTTGAAAAATATTTTATTGCCATTTCTCAATCGAAACTGAACTGTTGGTTCTAAGAAAAAATTAGTTTGGCCAAAGTTGTCTGTATCATAGCGATAGTCTGTATGAATACTTTCCAAAACTGCATCCGGTGTTTTTGCTTCGGTGGCAGTTGTTGGTGGGCTAGAATTCGGCTGCGGTGGTTCGGGTAGCGGTGGTGGGCTAGAATTCTGCGGTGGTTCGGGTAGCGATGGCGGTAATCGCAAATCAGGATTGAAGTTTTCGGGTGCCGCCAGCAAAATAGGTGTTGATTTTAATCGATAGGGGAGTGGTTTTGAGTATTGCTCTGCTGACTCAGGATTTATTGTGGTGACTTGCTCAGTCAATCCTAAAGGTGATTTCCAGGTCTGATGTGCTTGGGCTGCTTGTAATTGAGCTTCTGATAATATCCAAATACCTACGCTACAGATTACTCCCAATTGAATCTGTAGACATCCCAAAAGAAATACAGCGTACAAACTATATCGAGAAACAAAGAGATAAGGTCTAAAACTACATACCATCGGTTGATACTATATTTATAAATGAAAAACTTGCTGCCAAATAGTTTTCTGGCTGCTAGCTGATGTATTCGGACTGGGATTATGATGCCCATAATCGATGCTTGTTAAGACATAGGAAAGGCAAAAGGCGTAAAAACGTTAATTTGGCGGAATATAGAAGTTCCCAGGTGCATGAAGTGCATATTAAAAACTCACCCCCAACCCCTCTTTTTATTAAGAGGTTGGGGGTGAGGTTAAGTTATACCTCATTCTGATTAGTAAATGCTATATTCGAGTCGATATTTACTGTGATTTTGACCAACTGCCAACAGTTATTGTTGAGTCTGCTGTTTCTATCTCAGAGTTTTCAGTATTGTCAACCTCAAGACCTCGGAGCAATTCTCGAATTACATCTGTTGCTGGTCTTCCCGTGAGAGCGCAGTATTGTTCAAGTTTCTTCATTTCCTCGGTTGTAAGATTTACTGTCAGTCGTTTAACAGCCCATTTTTTCTTCATGTTCCTCTTTTATCTTGAATATGTTGCTTTTCTCGAAATCACCAAGTCATTACGATTACTCCCGTAGTGCATAGCCTACACCACGGACTGTATGAATCAAACGTTTTTCGTTATTTTCTTCTAACTTAAGTCGCAAATAACGAATATATACTTCAATAATATTAGAATCACCCATGAAATCGTAACCCCAAACTTTCTCTAAAATTTGATCTCTAGTAAATACTTGACGGGGATGTGAAAGGAGATATTCTAATAAGTCAAATTCTTTTGCTGTTAACTGAATGCTTCGTTTTTCCCGAAATACTTCACGAGTGCGCCGATTTAAGCTTAAATCTTCAAATTGCAACAAATCCTCGTCTGTTTCTTGCGTGCGCCGGAGATGAGCGCGAATTCTAGCTAATAGTTCCTCAATGCTGAATGGCTTAACTACATAATCATCGGCTCCTGCATCTAATCCGGCGACGCGATCGCTCACTTCATCTTTTGCTGTCAACAAAATCACTGGTACTGTACTACCTGTTGTTCGCAAACGCCGACAAATTTCCAAACCTGTCAACCCTGGAAGCATCCAATCTAGAATCGCTAAATCTGGTGATGAGTCTCGCGCCAGAGTCAAGCCCGCAATGCCATCATGGGCGACACTTACCCGGTAGCCTTCGCTATTAAGTTCTAATTCGACAAATCGCGCCAGTTTGACTTCATCTTCCACCAAAAGGATATGTGCTGTCATATTTTTGCTCCTAAAGCAGGTGATGTGAGAATAAAAGTGCTACCCATAACCTGGCTTTGAAAGGATGGCAATTTTGCCTCCCAGACCTTCGGTTAGGTGTTTCACAATCGATAAACCCAAACCCGCTTTGCCAGTTAAACGAGGGCTGCCTTTATTCTCACAGGAAACGGAGTGACTTCCAAATAGATTACCCGATGCTTAAATTTCTGGCATTGCTGATTAGATGTATGAATCTTGGTGTAGAAATGTTACATTACCAAGTATCTACAAAGGTTTTGAAATCAAGCAAAATCATTTTCATCCTGGAATTCAGCAACGCCAAGTTTATCTGTAATCTGTACTATATCTGCAATAAAATCAAGAAATTGGGGATCTGAGTCTTGCAAATTTTACAAATCAGATAGAGCTACTATAGCAATCCTAAATCATTTGTGAAAAATTAGATCCCCGACTTCTCAAAGAAGTCGGGGATCTAAACACCGTGCATTTTTACAAATCAGATAGAGCTACTATATGTAGGTAAACTGATTGTAAACATACTCCCTTCTCCTAACTTTGATTCCACACTGACACTACCTCCCATACCTTCTACAAGAGTCTTAACAATCGATAAACCCAAACCACAACCCCCAGTAGTATGAGAGCGAGATTCATCTACACGATAAAATCTCTCAAATATCCGTGCTTGTTGTTGTAAAGGAATGCCATAACCTTTGTCACAAACTTGAATAATGGCCCGATCTTGAAGCCGATCTAACTTAAAAATTATCGGTGTATCAGCATCAGAATACTTAATGGCATTATCAATTAAATTTAATAATACTTGTTTCAAGCGACTATAATCTGCTTTTATCTCAATTGGATAAATTTCTGACTCGATTGTAATTGTGCGATCGCTATATTTTTTTGCCATCATGACAACTTCTTCAACCAAGTCATTCAGTACATAAGATTTCATTTGAAAATATAGGTATCCGCTATCTGCACGCGCTAAATCAAGTAAATCTTGTAGCAGACGAATAGTGCGTTCAGCTTCCGATGCCGCAGTTTCTAAAGCTTCTTGTTGAGTTTGGGTTAAGTTATTCTGCCTTCGCAAGACGCTTTGTAAATAACCATGTACAATTGTTAAAGGTGTGCGTAATTCATGAGAAACATTACTCACAAATTCTCGTTCTTGCTCCCATGATTGGGAAAGGCGCGATAACAGCATGGTTAAAGTTTGAGCTAACTCTTTAACTTCACTGGGTGCATTATCAAGATATAGCTGTGCTTGTCCTAAATCTTCAGCGGAAATCACAGAAGCCATTTGATTTAGCTGACGCAGAGGTTGCAGAGAACGCTTAATATAAAATGCGATCGCAGCAGTTAAAACAATAATTGCCAAAATACTAGTAATACCTAAACTCTGCACCATTACTACAAACATTCTCTGTTCGCGGGTAATATCCTTGACTACAAATAACTCACCTAATAATTTACCTTGCACTTGTACAGAACTACCACATAGAACAAAGTAGCTTTGGTTCACTTTGTAAACTTGTGGTTTAATCGGCATCTTAGTCAGGGTAATTAATTCAGCTACCGTAGTATCAGATAATAAATTCAAAGTGGTAGATTTTGCTAAAATTTTATTATCAGGACTTTTTAGCCATAATAATGTATTGGTATTTGCTAAATTATTAATAGCTTTTTGTAACCCAGTTTCAGGTTGCATCATTTCACTATAAATTTGTACATCTTGCGGCAAGCGCTTGGCAATTTGTTCTATATTATATTTATGACTATCAACTAAAATTTGCTGCATTTTCCAACTAGTCCATGTAGCAAGACTACCTAATACCAAAGCTGAAAATGATGCAATACCAACCGTGAGGCGTAATTGTAAGGAACATGGATCTATATTTATCCCAAGTTTGATGATTTGCTTCACTGTTCAGGTTGCGTTTTAGGTGTTTAATAAAGCTTTAAAAATAAAACAGGAGTCAGAATTCAGAATTCAGAATTCAGAATATTCTACCCATAAAGGGATAGAGTTTTAAGGCGAGAATATTTTAATTTTTTTCGCCCACTATTCCACTCGCTTTTAAGCAATATTCAGACCTTGCAGACTCGCTTTACGCGTCGCTATCACCCACTCGTACAGAATTCATGCTGAATTCTGACTCCTGAGTTCTGAATTCTTCTCATAAAATCAGACTGCTAAATGTAAAGTTACTGTTAACCGCTACATCTTTCGTTATAGCTGATTTTAACTTACCTCTGTTGCATACCTACAGTGAAAAGTGCAGCCATTCCAAAAAGATTGCTAAATATTTTTATTTAATTGCCATCTCAAATCCGCGAATTTTTATCTAATAATAATCTAAATGCATTTACTAGTAATTAAATTAATTTCTGCTGAGAATTACCTTAAAATTTTTAATCCTCGAAATTGATTCCGAGGCGGGGTGGTAACAACAAGCCTTTGTCACTATTTAGAGAGAATCAGATTTGGATGTCGGTTGTCTATTTGCCTTCGATCATCATTCCTGACGCCATATTTTCCTCCTAACACTAAAGCGTGTCTATAAACTTTTGAGGATTACTTCAGCATTACGTCTTTCCTTTTCTGAAGGATGTTAATTTCTTAAAAATTCTTGACAAAATCGACTTTGTAGATAGACCACGGTTCGGCATATCAACTCATTGTCGCAAACCAAGCACGCAAAACCTCTGCCACTGTCCACGCTTGGGCAATGCATCCCCGTGGAGTCATGGGGGCATCACCATCAAAAATTTCGCTGAGACTGCCAACACCGTGTGCAGTCAAATGATTAGCCATTGGTTCCAAAAATTGACGAGCCTGTTCGGGATTTTTATAGACGCGCAGGTGTGCTAAGACGAACGGCCCCAACAACCAACCCCAAACTGTCCCTTGGTGGTAGGCTCCATCACGTTGATACTGATTACCACCGTATTTACCCTGATACTGAGGATGATCGGGGGAAAGCGATCGCAATCCATAAGAAGTCAACAGCGATCGCCCGCAAGCTTCCACCACACCCCTTTGCTGAGAAGGTGTGAGCGGACTTTCTGGTAATGAAACAGCAAATATTTGATTAGGTCGCAACAACCCATCATCACCATCAGGACTGTCTAAAACGTCATAGCAATAACCTGTCTCTTCATTCCAGAAGCGAGAAAATCTATACTTTGCCCGCTCTGCCATTGCCTCATACTCTTGGTGTGGTTTCCCAAGTTGACGGGCAAACTTTGCCATTGTCCGTAAAGCATTATACCAGAGGGCATTAACTTCAATCGGTTTGCCAATTCGGGGCGTAACTACCCAATCATCAACTTTGGCATCCATCCAGGTCAGTTGTACACCAGCAACGCCTGCATAAAGTAAGCCATCGGCGGCATCGAGGTGGATGTTGTAACGTGTACCGCGACAGTGCCAATCAATGATGTCTGCAAGTATGGGAAAGAGTTCACCAAGCAAGGTATCATCGTCTGTAGCGCTGTAGTAGACGCGGACTGCCTCAAAATACCAGAGAGTAGCATCGACTGTATTATATTCTGGTTGCTCCCCCGCATCGGGAAAGCGATTAGGTAACATTCCCTGGTCTACGTATCTGGCAAAGGTGCGAAGAATTGAGCGTGCTAACTCTGGACGACCAGTGGAAATTGTCAAACCAGGTAGACTAATCATCGTGTCGCGTCCCCAGTCGCTAAACCAGTGATAACCAGCGATAATGGTTTTGCCGTAGGGGTCTTCTGGCAATGAGCGATCGACAATAAACTGGTCAGCAGCTAGTACTAGATGGTTGATCCAGCTAGGTGATTCCTTAGTTTTTAGGGGTCGATTAGTTTTCCAAAATCCTATTAACTTCTGCTCTTGAGCGCGACGTAACTTTAGTGCCGCTTCACCATTGAGATTTGGTTGTTTTTCTGTGCTGGCTACAATGGCGTAGGCGCAGCCCGTCGTAGACATCGCTTCCCCAGGATTCAGTGTAACTTCAAAGGTGGCGGCGTGGAGGTGGTCTTCTTTATCTCTCAATCCCCGATAGCGTTCAACTGCTAAGTCAAAGCCATGATACCAATTGTGGACAACAGATACACTAGGGCGTGAAGCGTTGCGTAGCTTGCCGCCGTAGGCATCGCCTTTAGGTGAATCACTCAGTAGATATAGTGGTACAGCACCCGGATAAGCAGTTACACAAATTCCCTGTTCCACCTCCTCAACAGACATCTGCCAACCATTGCTTTGAGTGTCGCTGTGATAATCGCGGTAGTTGACTATTGCTTTGAGCGTCAACTTTAGCGGTTGAGTGGCACGACGCAAAGTATATTGAACATAAGTTGTGTTCGCACCTTGTTGCATCCACACCCGTTTTTCTAGTAAGGCATCGGCAATAGCAAAATGCCATACAGGAATTGTACCTTCCAGAGAAAAACGTTCAATATGCTGATAACCGTGCGGATTGACAATACCATCTGCCCAACGATTGGTGTCTAGAGAATAAGAGCGAGTATCGTACAGGACAGTTTCATCTAGTTTTGTCAGCATTAAAGTGCGACCCAAAGGTGGTTTTAATGCTGCTACCAATAGTCCGTGATAGCGGCGAGTTAATAAACCAGCCACAGTCCCAGAAGCGTAACCACCAATACCGTTAGTAACTAACCACTCCCGCGATTCTGCAATCTCAAGATTGCCGCAGATTTCCCGCCCAAATTCTATACACATAAGTCACGCCACTTTGCTCTAAATTCAAAATTAACAATCGCTATCATGCTTTTCTCTCTGCGTTTTCTATGCATCTACGGGTTGAAAGTAATTTATTGAACCACAGAGGCACAGAGAACACGGAGAAACGATCGTCCCAAAATTTTACCCACCTTGAAAGGGCTACTCCTAACTTTTGTTAGGTTGGAGATTGCTCCTCAGTGATTGGAGATTCATTTGCTAGAGGATTGAGAACGACTTCATTAGCTACACTATCAGCTTTACGGGCACGAATTGCTGGACGCGATCGCTTGTAACCGGCTCTTTCAGCTTTTTGGTGTTCGTAATCAATCAATCTGCCATAATATTCATGCTTGCTTAAATTCATAGACAAGAAAATATGCTGGCGAGTATTACCAAAACCTTTGCGACTAAAAAACTTTAATGCTGAAGTATTGGTAGGGTCAGTGTCTACCAACATGAACCGCGCCCCATCTTCAATCATCCGGGCGACGACTTTATCAACCAACTTGTCTGCAACTCCCCGACGCTGATATTTCGGGCTAACTCCCAGCCATAAAATATATCCATAAGTCCAGGATGCTTTGGTGATGATAGTTCCTAAAATGAATCCTGCTAATTCTCCGTCTGTTTCAGCCACAAGACAGTATTCTGGATCGGTGTTGTAAAGTCCAATCACCTCCCATTCATCCCAGGTTCGGTATAAATAAGGGTATAAATCGCTGGTAAATAAGCTTTCTCCCAAGTGATAAACGGGAGCAATGTCATCAATTCCTAATTCGCGTACATAAATTGCTTCAGTTTCGTCAAAGGTTGACATAAATTTACATACTTTTAAAAGTTATAACTTCTTTATACCCCGATTGGATTTTACAAACATCCTCTAATGTATAGGGTTGAGTGAGACTTCTTGAATACTGTCAAAATTTGGCAATGAGTCTTTCACTGCTTCTTCATTAACTTGTATGCGATCGCACCGTTTGGCAAACTGACAATAATCACAGTTTTTACTACCCTCCACCACTTGCGGAAACTGCTGGTTATTTTGGTAATTTTCCAGCCAATTAGTTAACTGACTTAATAGTTGATTAAGTTTCTTTCCTGTTTGTGCGTGTTGAGTAGTACTGTAATTAAATTTAATATTTTGCGGTTTACCCTCAGATTGGACAAACCAATAAGTCATAGAAATCTTTTCTGGCAAATAGTCGCTAGTTTCTGCCAATACATATAGATAAAGCCGTGTTTGCCAGTTGGATTCTAACTTGCGTTTATTGGGTGGTTTAGGATAAGTTTTCCAGTCGAGAATTTGCGCTTGTTGGTTATCTGCAATCAATAAATCATAGATAACTGTGAGCAAATAATCCTGAACTTGCAGAGTGCGGTAGTGTTCGCTTTCACGGAAAGTTTGATTATCAGATGCAGCCGTTAAAATTTCTGGTGCTGCATCAGCAAAACCCAGCATCCAGCTTTGCAGTTGAGCATCTGCTTGCAGAAAACTATCAATTGGCAAACCCATTTCTCGCTGTTGCATTAGCAAGTGAAAACGACTACCCAAAGTTTGCCGTTCTTCTTGTTCTGGATTGGAGGGGGAATTGAGTTTTTCGAGATAGGTATGTTGAAATTTACGCGGACAAGCTTCTAGTAAGTTAAGTTGTCCTTGAGAAAGTCGCAATAGTTGAGTGGGAGTTGACAGCATTCTTCTATTTTAGAAGTAAATTATAATCTGCAACTCACCTTTGGTAGACTATCAGTAAAAAACAGGTATTTTTACTGCCTTCACGTCTGCTATTTCAACTCGTCTCGATCTACCTCATCCTGGCGATCGGAATGTTTACTTTTTCCTTGGGACTTGATTGAGCCAAAGCTGTAGGCTATGGCTATTTTAACGATGTCAAAATATGCCGGGTGATTAGCTTTATTAACGATCGCTAAAGAAATTGACCCTGCCACTAAGATGATTAAAAGTGGCGAAAGTGTTTCTACCCCAGAGCCGTTGTTGTTAGGCATGATATCATCTCCAAGTGAAAAGATTACGAAGCCTTTGGCTGACCTTCACTCAGCTAAAGGCTATTTATGGTCAATATGAGCCTTAACCCCAAGACTCAAACATCATGGCGATCGCAAATAGACAGACTAAAAAAATCGCTATCCTCGTAATCCATGACCGTAGACTTGCCGATAAAAGCATTCCAACGATCGCATTTGCCTCAAAAGTGTGAGACACAACAAAGGCTATTCCCAGCCCCAGCAGCCCCAGCAGAAAATATTTGAATCCTATACAAAACCACTTGAACAACAGATTATCGTTATCTTTGAGACTGGGTTTCATAGTTTTTTCCTGTTTTGAAAGTTGAATCTAGGTAGCAGTTTGCGCTCCCCCGACCACACTAAGGAAACAGCGAATCTCCACAGTTTTGCTCCCACCAAGTCAAGGTAGACAAAAGTCCTACTCCTGAGTGGAGTGGGAATACCAACAAAGGTGGTTTTGATATTTGCGGCTGATGAAAAATTAAGCTCTTTGATGAATTACCAGGGCAATCTGGATATCAAAAATTAGGCGTTCAATGCGCGTAGCAGCACAGAACGCGCATTACGCGCATTGAACCCTCGAAATTCCTACACGCAATTTGTATGCCTTTTTCAGAATTTGCAGTTCCAGTCTTTGCCTTTATGTATTACTCACTAAGTTTCTTTAATTCACCCGTAACCTTACTAAGTCACTGTGGTTTCTACTGTTAAACTCACTATAAAGTAACTAAGTTACTTAGGTCAAGGTAAACTATAAAGAAAATTATCTAAATAGCATAAGATACTATAAAAATGCCTGAAATATCTGGCTAAAGAGGGAAAAGAAAATCAGAAAAACTGTCCCTTATTCGCTGTCCCCTGTTCCCTTCGTCAATGAATGCTCACTTGTTGCAGGAAGATTGACTCACATAGTGAGCTAACATTGGTGTGTAGTGTGTTTTTGTGTGAGTATGAGTGTCATTCCCGAAAACCTTCTTTTGGCTTTAGCCGAAAAACGGTGCTTGTCTAGCAGCGAGATAGAGGTGTTTTTACACGCTGTTGAGGGACAATCGCCAAATGCGATCGCGAAAAAATTGGCAATCAGTGCCGAAGCAGTACGCAAAAGATTGAGCGAAGTTTACAAGAAATTTAATGTTACTGGTAGTGGCCCAGGTAAGCTCACTAAGTTACAGCAAGTTATAGAATCTGAGTATCAAGCATCTTCAGATAATGAGAAATCCATTACCCAAAACCGTCAAGATTGGGGTGAAGCGCCTGGTGTCTGCTTTTTTCGGGGACGCATAGCAGAATTGTCTCAGCTAACGCAGTGGCTCATTAAGGATAACTGCCAACTAGTGGCAATATTGGGAATGGGCGGAATCGGCAAAACTGCTTTATCTGTGAAATTGGCAAAGGAAGTTCAGGAGAATTTTGAGTATTTGATTTGGCGGAGTCTCCGCAATGCGCCACCTGTTGCAGAGATGTTGGCAAACCTGATCGGGTTTTTATCTGATGAGAGAGAAACAGATTTGCCAGAAAGCGTAGATGGTAGAGTAACGCTGCTGATGAATTATTTACGAGAGCATCGTTGTCTTGTGGTATTTGATAACACAGAGACAATTTTACAAGAAGGCGATCGCGCCGGACAATATAGACAAGAATATGAAGATTATGGTCAACTACTTAGTCGGGTAGGGGAAGAACCACATCAAAGCTGTTTGGTGCTGACATCTCGTGAAAAACCAAAAGAATTTGCTCCTTTAGAGGGAGAAGCATCACCAGTCAGAACACTATCGTTACTCGGCTTAGAAAAAACAGAAGGGCAAGAAATTCTCCAAGATAAAGGGTTATTTGGTTCACCACAAGAATGGGCCAAGCTAGTTGAGAAGTATTCCGGCAATCCTTTGGCATTAAAGCTAGTTTCTGAGCCAATTCGGGAGTTATTTGGTGGTGATATTGCTGCTTTTCTGGCTGAAGGAGAGATAATTTTTGGCGACACCCGGAATTTACTAGACCAGCAATTTGAGCGATTGTCAGAGATCGAAAAAGAAATAATTTATTGGCTAGCAATCAAGCGCGAGTTAGTTTCTCTAGACGAATTGCTCAATGATATTGTGCGTCCCTTGACCAAAAGGGAAGTGATGGAGGCGCTAGAATCTCTACGGAGGCGATCGCTAATTGAACAAAGAACAGCACTTTTCACCCTCCAATCTGTGGTGATGGAATATATCACCGACCAACTGATTGAACAGGTTTGTGACGAAATTACCACTTGTAATATTAGATTATTTATCAACCATGCTTTAATGGAAGCGACGGCCAAAGATTATATTAGAAACACTCAGATTACCCTAATTATTAAACCAATTATAGATAGGTTATCAACTATTTTTAGATATGCTAAAAATATTGAACATCATCTATATCAAATTTTATTGTCCCTGCGACAAACTCCCCAAACAGCAGGATATGCAGGTGGAAATCTATTAAATATTCTTTGTCAACTACAAACTGATTTTAGCGGCTATGACTTTTCAAATCTGACCATTTGGCAAGCATATTTACAAAGTGTGAATTTGCATCGGGTGAATTTTGCCAATACCGATTTAGCTAAATGCGTTTTTGCAGAAACATTAGTTAGTATTTCGTCAGTTGCATTTAGCCCGGATGGAAAACTTTTGGCTACGGGTGATGCTGATGGCAAAACTTACTTGTGGCAAGTTGACGATGGAAAGCTACTGTTTACCTGTATTGGACATAGCAGTTGGGTAAAATCAGTTGCTTTCAGTCCCGATGGTCAAACTTTGGCTAGTGGTAGTGATGACCAAACAGTGAAATTATGGGATGTTCGTGATGGTAAATGTCTGAAAACCTTGCACGGACATAGTAATTGGGTTAGGTCAGTTGCCTTTAGTCCTGATGGTCAAACGTTGGCTAGTGGCAGTGAAGACCAAACAGTAAAGTTATGGAATGTCCACATCGGCAAATGTCTGATAACTTTGCAGGAGAACACCAATCGAATTATGTCAGTTGCCTTCAGTCCCGATGGTGAAACTTTAGCTAGTTGCAGTGAAAAGCAAACAGTGAAGTTATGGGATGTTCGTGATGGTAAATGCCTGAAAATTTTGCAGGGACATAGCAGTTGGGTAAGATCGGTTGCTTTTAGTCCCAATGGTGAAATTTTAGCTACTGGCAGTGACGACCAAAGCGTGAAATTATGGGATCTTCGTGATGGTAAATGTCTGAAAACCTTCCAGGGACATACCAATCGGGTATGGTCGGTTGCCTTTAGTCCCGATGGTCAAACTTTAGCTAGCGGTGGTGACGACCAAAGTGTGAAATTATGGGATCTTCGTGATGGTAAATGTCTAAAAACCTTCCAGGGGCATACCAATCGGGTAAGGTCAGTTGCTTTCAGTCCCGATGGTCAAACTTTAGCTAGTGGTAGTGAAAACCAAACAGTGAAGTTATGGAATGTCCAGGATGGTAAGTCCTTGACAACCTTGCAGGGACATAGCAATCGGGTAAGGTCAGTTGCCTTTAGTCCCGATGGTCAAATTTTAGCTAGTGGTAGTGAAAAGCAAACAGTGAAATTATGGGATGTCCGTAACGATAAGTTCCTCAAAATTTTGGAGGGGCATAACAGTTGGGTACGGTCAATTGCCTTCAGTCCTGATGGTCAAATTTTAGCTAGTGGCAGTGAAAAGCAAACAATTAAATTATGGGATGTTCAGACGGGGCAATGCCTGAAAAAATTGCAGGAACATACCAATCGAATTAGATCGGTTGCTTTTAGTCCAAATGGTGAAATTTTAGCTAGCGGCAGTGACGACCAAACGGTGAAATTATGGGATATCTACACCGGAAAATGTCTCCAAACCTTGAAAGGGCATACCAGTTGGGTAAGATCGGTTGCCTTTAGTCCCGATGGTCAAACTTTAGCTAGTGGCAGTGAAAACCAAAGAGTCAGGTTATGGGATATTTATACAGGAAAATGTCTCCATATTTTGGAGGGGCACAGCAATCGGATCAGATCGGTTACTTTCAGCCCAGATGGCCAAACTTTAGCTAGTGGCAGTGATGACCAAACAGTGAAGTTATGGGATGTTTTCATGGGCAAGTGCTTCACAACCTTGCAAGAACATACTAATCGAATTTGGTCAGTTGCCTTTAGTCCCGATGGTCAGACTTTAGCTAGTGCCAGTGAAGACCAAACGATAAAATTATGGGATGTCTATAATGGCAAGTGCCTGAAAACTTTGCAGGGGGCTAATTGGGTAAAGTCAGTTGCCTTTAGTCCCAATGGTCAAACTCTGATTTGTGGTAGCCAAGATGAGACAATTAAGCTTTGGGATGTATCGACGGGTAATTGCCTAAGAATACTGCGATCGCCACGACCCTATGAAAAAAT
This sequence comes from Nostoc sp. EspVER01, assembly GCF_034530635.1. Taxonomy (NCBI): domain Bacteria; kingdom Bacillati; phylum Cyanobacteriota; class Cyanophyceae; order Nostocales; family Nostocaceae; genus Nostoc; species Nostoc sp. EspVER01. Next base: position 90,760 of record NZ_JAVRCS010000018.1, on the reverse strand, counting down.
GAATATCACCGGGGTTACAGGATTAACCGCAGCGCAGTTAGTGACGCTCAAAGCTTTAGGCGCAGTGGAAAATGGAGAGCAAAAATAAAAGGTAAAAGAATGAATTTTGCCTTTTTCCTTCATCCTTTTACCTTTTTTATGTACCTGATGCTTATTTCATGTTAGCCCGTGCGTCCTTCACTGCGGCAAAGAAAAATAATCCGGTGAGTGGAATGCTTAATACCAGGATAATTGCCGTGGCTGTCACACCAAAGTCTGGTTGTCCGTAACCGAGTTCAAAAATCGAACCAACGGCTGCGATCGCACTTACACAAGAACCACCGAGAAATAAACTGCTTTTTGGAGTTAAATACACTATTGCCCCCCTATGCTATTGGTTTCACCGCTTGATACGAGAAGCCATTCTTAGATAGCTCCTGGGCTAAAGTCAAGGAGTTTTCTACACGGTCTACAAATACCACGCCGTTAAGGTGATCCATCTCGTGCTGAATGCATCGTCCCAGGAGGTCATTAGCCTTCAATGTCCGAGGACGACCGTACTCGTCTTTATAGGCGATTTCCACGACTTCGGGGCGCTTCACGTCTAAATATACGTTGGGAATACTCAAGCATCCTTCTTGGGCAACAGAGGTATCGCGGCTGACTTGTTTAATGGTGGGGTTAATCAACACCAAAGGCTGATTAGCTGCGTTCTCTGGTTCCAGGTCGATGACAATTAATTGTTTGTGAATTCCTACTTGGGGTGCAGCCAAACCAATGCCATCATTGCTGTACATAGTTTGCAGCATTTCACGCACTATTTGGCGAAGTTCGTCATCAACTTTAGAAATCCGCTTTGCAGCTTGACGCAGCACGCGATCGCCTAAATAATGAAGCTCCAATGGTGGATTTTTTAACTTTTTTTTCTCGACAGCAATTTCAGAGGGCATGAGTCTCGATGGCTAGATGGTGAAAATTCCTACTATTTTCATTCTATCAATCTCAGTTAGAGGATGTTTAAAAAGTCCTGGAGTATACCAAAAACCCATTTGCCATTTCTCTTTTTGCTTGCCTAACGGCAGGCTGATGCCAAGAGGGAGAGGCTGTGAAACCCTTACTTTATCCTCAGTAAGGTTTGCTAGGGGGTTAGGTCTCCGAGGTTGTATTGTTAGCAATAATACTTTTTAAACATCATCTTAGACGTAGTACCAATCTCCAAAATAATTAGTGTGAAGTCACGTTGCACCATACTTGAAGCGATCCTTTTATCGAGGCTGACATCATTCAACAGTACTTTTAAATGTGAAATTGATTGTCAGTCGTTTACCAGCCTATTTCTGATTCACATCTGATTGCAACTAGGATTCCTATACAATTTTTCTTAGTAAAAAGATTTTTCCAATCTATTTTTGATTGATGGAAACCTATGTTTAGCAATATTTTCTGGCATCCTCACCACATTCATTGACTAAATATAATAAACACTTAAAACGAAGACCAACTATCTGTTCATAAAGAGGGTTCAATTTACATAAAGGTGGAATGTGAAGCAGAGTCCGACCGAAAAGTTTAACAGTTCTTTCAAAAGGGCAATTGGAAGGAATTATTTTGCACAATAGTCTGGCTAGATTAGAATTATGTATTTCTACGGACTCAAGCTGATAGCGGATCTGGTTTAAGAAGCTATTGTCCAAATTGGCTTTATTTAATGAGTTCATGGTTCAACTTTCCTTCCATCAATCTGTTTCTCCCTATCAAATTACTACGATCCCCAGAGAAAAACATCGTATAAATACTAAACTATTTCCCCACTTTTTTGAGGTCAGTTTAAAGAACCGTAGAATTGCTTAGACACTAGAACAGCTAGCCAATTACTATCAATAACTGTTAAAAGCAATAGTGAATATATCTGTGGCAAATGGCATGAATATCAGGTAAATGGTCAAGGCAGCAGGAAGGAAGTAGCAATAGATAAAAGCTGATGTATTGGCAAACTTTGCACCATTGACTATAAATAGTGGTGTTATTGACGCAAAGACGCAAAGGCTGAACTTATTGCTTTGGCGTTAAGTTCAAATTTTGAGGTGATGTGTGTTTAAATCTTTCACGAAGCTTGACTATCTGCTGAAAGAAACTTTCCTCGGTTTACTGCGGGGAGGTTGGATGAATTGGGCTGCTGTCAGTACTGTGACGGTGTTACTGTTTTTATTCGGCTTGAGTTTGCAAACCTCTTGGCAAGTCGAAAAACTTCTCTATCAGTTTGGTAGCCAGCTAGAAGTATCAGTTTATCTCGAACCGGATACGCAAATCGAAAGTATTGAGCCACTAATCGCAAAAATGCCAGAGGTGGCGGCAATAAAAACCATTACCAAAGAAGAAGCTTGGACTAAGTTAGTTAAGGAAATGAGAATTTCTGATATTGAGGGTGCTACCCAGCAGCTAGGTGAGAATCCTCTGGTTGATGAGATGAAGGTGAAAGCACGTAATTCTCAAGTTGTACCAACCTTAGCAACACAGTTGGCTAAATTACGAGGAGTTGAGACGGTGCAGTATGTCGATGAAGCAGTTAAACGCATTGCCCAGTTGCATCGGGGTCTGAACTGGATTACTTTAACAATTACGATGATTCTGACTTTAACAGCGATCGCAGTGACTACCACCACAATTAGGCTGATTGTCATGGCGCGTCGCCAGGAAATTGAAATTATGCAATTAGTGGGAGCGACTTCTGTTTGGATTTACCTCCCGTTTATTCTACAAGGAATTGCCTTTGGTTTGGTTGGTGGTGCGATCGCTTGGAGTTTCATTTCTGTGATTCAACAGTTTCTCGGTAAGTTGCTAGTCAATCAACCTGAGTTTATCCAAGTCATCACCAACAGAGTGCAACTCACTCCAGCAGAAATTTTATTATTGCCCCTGATTCTTTTGAGTTTCGGTGCAGGTGTAGGATTAATGGGGAGCTTATTTGCTGTCCGACGTTTTGCTAAAGGATAGTCATTGACAAATGACAAATGACAAATGACAAAATCACAATGGGAATGTTTTTTGCAGAATCTGGGTGTTTGGGAAGGTTCATTTACGAATTTTTCTCCCCAAGGAACACTTTTGAATGATACTCCTAGTCGTCTTTCCCTAGAACATTTGAATAATAGCCAGAAAGTGCGCCTAACTCTGAGCCGTTCGGGACAAGATGTAATCAGAGACTTTAATACCGTGGGAGGGGGTCTGCTATTTTTTGAAAATGGTTCATTTTCTGAAGGTTTAATTCAGCTAGGGCCATTTTCCGAATTTGGTGGAGAACTCGCTTTTGTTCATGAAAATCGTCGCTTGCGTCTAGTGCAACTGTTTGATAATACTGGTCAGCTAAAGGAATTAATCTTAATTCGAGAACATCTCTCTGGAACCCCAGCAGATGAACGTCCAACTTTACAGATAAATGATTTGTTGGGAGAATGGCAAGGTCAAGCAGTAACAATATATCCAGATTGGCGATCGCCTGATACTTACTCTACAACTTTAAAATTACAACTAGATGAGACTGGGCGATTAATTCAAAGTACCTCTTTTGGCGATCGCACAATTACCTCAACTGCTACCATCAAAGGCCCCATTGTTCTCTTTGACCAAGATCCCCAAAAGCAGGTGCAAGTATTATTTTTACCAGATGGCGCTTCTGCGACATCACCTGTCAAAGTGCAGTTACGCCAACCATTTTTTATCGAAGCGGGTTGGTTAATCCAGCCAAACCTACGCCGACGGATGATTCGCAGCTACAACGAGAAAGGCGAATGGGTTAGTTTGACATTAGTTACTGAAGAAAGAAAGCTTTGATCTCATGTCCACTTGATTACTTGTCAAATATTTAACTGTTGCCAAAATGTGGGTAATGACAAAGCTTTATTTATGTATATTCAAATAGCTGTAGTTGCGATCGCAGTCATCTTAATAGCTGGAGAAAATCTAGAGGCCGTTGCAGACTCGCAATCTTCTACTGAAGATGGCCCTAGTAGTATTGTGGCAACAAAACCAACTTTAGAGATAGAAGGAGGGTATGCAAAATATGGTGACTATATCGGATTAACTCCAGTAGATAATCAGTCTACCGAGTTTTCTCAAAGAATTGTCAAAGACATCCAAATTCGTTTTGTTAATAACAAAGATCAATTACTCAATGACAAAGGTCAGCCGATTAAAGGACGGACTCAAAAAGAATTTATCATTGGTCTGCTGAAACTCAAACCTGGTGAAGTATTCCGTGAAGATTTACTAGAAGCAGACTTGCAACGATTGCGGAGATTAGAGTCATTTAATGAAGTCAATGTTTATCGACAAGAAGATGCCAATAGCGTTAATCTTATCTATGAAATTAAAGAGCGTAACTTCCCTTCTCTAATTTTAGGAGGTGGTAACAACGACGATGTTGGATTATACGGTCGAGTAGGTTATAGAGATGAAAATATCAGCGGTCTTAACGATAAATTAGATACAACTGTGCAAATCAGCGGTAAAGATGTCCAATTTAATGGTCAGTTTACTAGTCGTTATCGTCCTCAAGAACCAAACCGCTTAGGCTACAGCATCAGAGCTTTTCGTACTCGTAATACATCAGGAACTTTCAACGACGATATCAGATTGTCTAACGGTGACAAGGTACGCGAGGGAAGGTTTGGCGGTTCTGTGGGAGTTTTAAAATCTTTTGATGAGTGGGATGCAGCTATAAGTTTGAACTATACCAGAATTAGCCTACGCGATCGCGACTATAAAGTTTCACAGGTTGATAGTTTAGGGAATCCTTTATCTCTTAGCGGTACTGGTATTGATGACTTATTTACAGTATTATTTTCTGTATCCAAAGATCAACGCGATCGCCGAGAAAATCCGACTCAAGGATCGATTCTGACTCTCAGCACAGAACAAGCAATTCCCATTGGACTGGGTAATATTTCTAGCAACCGCCTACAGGGAGATTATATTCAGTATTTACCAGTCAGTTGGATCGGTAATGGTAGACCAACTGACAATCCAGAAATGTTGGCGATTAATTTCCAAATTGGTACGACTATTGGAGACTTTCCACCAGCTGATGCTTTTAATATTGGTGGACTAGATTCTGTTAGGGGTTACGGTTATGGAAAAGTTGCCAGTGGTCGGAGTTATGGTTTAGCTTCTGTGGAATATCGTTTCCCAATTTCTTACTCAATTGGAGGAGTTCTTTTTACTGACTTCGCCTCAGATTTCGGGTCTAGCGAAACCGTGCTAGGAGAACCAGGAGTGCTACGAGATAAACCCGGAAGTGGCTTTGGTTACGGCTTAGGATTGCGCGTCAAGTCATCCTTTGGGCTGATTCGAGGTGATTTAGGAATTAGCGACCGAGGAGAACTTAGATTTGAAGTTACAACAGGTCAGCGATTTTAATGGGTGGCGGAAAAGTTATAGAAAACTACTGAGTATTACTTAATAACACACTCAGGGCTGCTTGAGTGTGTCTAGTCCAAAAGGACATAATCAAGATATTGGAGATTAATTGCACATTTGTAACGTGCGGCGATCGCTAGCTGCGATCGAATTTAACTGATAAAAGTCTTGCAGAGCCAGGGAGTAAGCATAAGAATTTGACTCATCCTCACCAACCTTGGGCAGTCTATTGCTTGTAGCTACCTGATTCGATTGATTAGAGTTGGCTTCATTTGACGAACTATTAACCGTCATCGCCAACTCACCTGATGGGTTGATTGTACCCTGAAAACAATTAAACTCTGATTGGGGCATATACAAAGCACCCGTTACCTTATTCTGCTGCTTTTGAAATATGATATAACCTTGACCAAGCTGGTTTGGTTTTGGGGATTGGCCATAGAGGTAAATCCCATCTTTTACAGGAAAACTTGCTTTTGGTAAAACTCTTGCACTTTTTGTAATTCCCCCATCGCCTGGAACCAGTGCTGTGATTGTAGGTACTGTTTTATCGCCTCCAGAAGCCGCATTAAGTTGACTTCTCTGCTCTCGAACTTTTCTCAGCTGCGACAAAAGAGAGTTTTCGGAGGTTTTCTGAATCCGAGCCGATGATAATCGAGAATCTGTAAATGATATTACTTGAGTCTGCTTGGCTAGAAAGCCCAAACCGAGAAGTAAGCCTAAGCCCGCGAGGGGAATTCCCCACTTTCGGGGAGATAATAACTGATGAAGGTTGTTAAGCACCCTACTTCTCCTGTTAAAAAACTAACTAAGTTCTCTAGAACTTACTTAAATCATAACTAAGTCTTAATTGTCAAAGACTTTATTTACGACTTATATTACTATTGTCCAAAAAAGAAAACTGTCAAAAACAAAAGTTTTTATTGGATTTCATTCTACAATCTTAGATTACCATCAGTTAGAGTCTTTATAACAGAAGGTAGGAGGCAGTGTTTTGACTATGCTCAACAACCAAGCAGGGGGCCGGTGGTCACTGAGCTTGTCCTGAGCGTAGCCGAAGGGCGTAGTCGAAGTGAGGCAGTGTTTCGACTACGCTCAACAACCAAGCATGAGCAACCCACCTTTAACAAGCGTGAGATTAAAGTAAGAAGAATTGTATCTCGCTACACTCTACTCAATACAATTCTTGTTTTAAAACTGGATTTTATACCCAGAATTAAAGTTTTCATATCCAGTCCGGCTGATAGTTCTAATTCCCGAATATACGCACAAAGCCCAAAAACCTCTCCCTGGTTGTTGAGCGTAGTCGAAACACTACCCCTGCCCCCTTCAAGAAACTTGTATATCTTGTAGCTTTGCCACCATTTCTGCACGCGCCGAAACCTTCAACTTCCGAAACATCCTCTTTAAAGCTTGTTTGACGGAATTTTGCGTAATCCAAAGTTTTTCTCCGATTTCCGCATTCGTTAACCCCTGCGCCACCAAATCAGCAATTTCTAACTCACGCGTTGTTAAAGGACTAACTAAAAGGGAATTGGATATTTTGGGTTTTGTCCGTAGGGTTGCCATTTTTGCTGACAAATGAATACATAAAGCGCTCAAGTCAGCTAAATCGTTACCATTAAAGGCAGGATTTCCCTTGTCACGTGCCAAGTTAAGGGTTCCGACAAGACGACCATCGCAAACAATTGGCCCGGTCATCACGTGTTCGTGGTCGGAACGCGAACAAAAATGCTTCCAGTCTCCTGGCGATAATAATAACTGTTCGTGGGCGGGAGCATGACGCTCAACCACGTAGCGCCCCACTGGATTGCTCTCTAAGCATACTGCTGGAATGCCTGGAACATTAATCTCAGTGGTTGGCTGCTCATCAAGGAGATAAATACCCCAATTTTGCACGCCAAAATGCTCGCTAATTTTATCCGTGAGAGCGAGTCTTAACTCTTGCTCATTCTGGACATTAGCGATCGCATGAAATACAGCGTGTAGAGAATTAGCCATAAGTGTACCCAGTTGGGGACTATCCAAGCCTCAACAATTACTTCTATGCTAATACCAAGGAAACTAAAACGCTAATTACAGTAGCGACTAGGAGAAGCACATGACAGTTACACAACTCTCTGCTCAGGAACTTTTCCGGGCTGCTTATGAAAACCGCTATACTTGGGACAAGAATTTCCCTGGTTATACTGCAAATATTACCTATAAGCATGATGATAAAGTGTTTACAGGCAAAGTTATCATCACTGCCAATCTCAAAGCCGAAGTTTTGGATGTAGATGATGAGTCAGCCCAGAAAGCAATTCATGGTCAAGCCTGGGAGATAGCAATTCACCGCGTCCGCCGCAGCTTTGAAGACACCCACAGCGCCAATACGTTTACCTATGGTAAAACTGACGAAACTGGTGCGGTTGAACTTTTAATGGGTGGTAAGGCTGAAGGCGATAAATACAAAGTCCGCAATAATGAAGTCTGTCATGTTCACCGTCTAATCCACGGTACTTACGTCACCATTGACACCTTCAGCAGTCACGACACTGGCGAAGGCTACCTGTCTCACCGCTATGACTCTGTGTACCATGACCCCAAAACTGGGGAACAAAAGGGTGGTAGAAGCGAATTTGTTGATGAGTATGAAAAAGTTGGCGACTATTTCATCCTAAATCGTCGGGAGATTCGCACCGAGACAGCAGGACAATTTTCTACTCAGGAATTTATTTTCTCTGACATTAAATTGTTGGAACCTGTTGCTGCTTAAGCAGTATTCTATAATCCAAAAATTTAGCGATCGCTCCCTTTAACTAAAGAGCGATCGCTTTCTTTTTTGAGCTTTGTATGGGTCGTAGATATCGCTCAATCACGTTAGGATACTTAATTAGGTGTTCCTAATCGAGCAGTAATTTACTTATGAGTCAACTTGAAAACATTCAAACTGAGTACGAGAAATTTCCTGAAGCGTTTGAGAGCGTAATCATTAGCACTGTGAGCGCAAAGGCAATACCTAATGCTAGTTATGCTCCATTTGTAATGGATGATTCTAAGAATATCTATATTTACGTTAGTGGTCTTGCGATTCATACCGCAAATCTCTATGCCAACCCTCATGTTAGTGTTTTGTTTATCGAGGATGAAGCTAAGACTAATCAAATTTTTGGCCGTAGCCGTTTGAGTTTTGATTGTACGGCAACTTTAATAGAGCGTGAAACAGACAAGTGGAATCAAATTGTTGAGAAATTTCAAGGACGGTTTGGTCAAATTATCGAAATTTTGCGCGGCTTGCCTGATTTTCGGATTTTCCAGCTAACCCCCCGTGAAGGTCGTTTTGTCGTCGGTTTTGGGGCAATCTATGATATTGGCGGTGATAACCTGCACCAGCTTGTTCCGGTAACAGCAGATGCCGACAAAAAGCAAGGTTAACAATTCAAGATTCAAGTTGTAAGCTGTTCCACATTTAAATTGCATATACTGGACGGGCAAGATGCCATTAGTGTCAACTTAAGGTTAAAACCCATTTGTCAACGATAGGTTTTGTTAGAAACGAAGTATAAAGGTAAACTTTTTCTGACTTCTATACACAAGCTGGAAGTGATGCTAATAAACAAAGCATTAATAGTCCTTGAAAAAGTTCGTTTTTTGTCCCTTGAAAACCGAATTTTTAAGCCTAAATGCTTATTGACATAGTAAGTTTGAGCTTAACTTGACACCAATGGCAAGATGCCCATCCCACAAGAGTTATATTTAATTCGATTATGTAAATTAGATGTTTTTTAGCTTACTCCTACAGGGAAGCAAGCTACGCGCAGCGTCTTGTAAAGAAGAAAGTTTCAGGCTCTTATTTAAACTTAAACTAAACTTTTTAATTTTATGCTTGAGTTTCAACCTCCTGGCTTTGGACATAAAGTAATCCATACATCTTTGGGAGCAATGGTTTACTATACCCAAACGAATGCACCTTGGACGATTGCTGACACTGAAGATTTACCCCCACTATTATTTCTCCATAACTTTGGTGGTGGAGCATCTGCTTATGAATGGTCTAAAGTTTACCCAGCTTTTGCTTCTAATTACCACATTTTAGCCCCCGATTTAATCGGCTGGGGAGAATCAGCCCATCCAGTCCGAGATTATAAAATTAGGGATTATCTCAGCACGATCGCAGAGTTTATCATCCAAACTTGTCACCAGCCGGTGACAGTGGTAGCCTCATCTCTCACAGCCGCTTTTGCTATTCGCCTAGCTATTGTTCAACCCAATTTATTCAAAGCACTGTTTTTGGTTTCCCCTTCTGGATTTGATGATTTTGGGCAGGGTGCTGGACGCAGACTTCCGCTTTCGGTAATCAATGCACCTCTGTTGGACAATTTTATTTATATGCTTGGTGCTGAAAATGAAATTGCAGTCCGAAATTTTTTACAAAGTTTTCTGTTTGCTAAGTCACAACGAGTATCTCAAGAAATGGTGGAGGCTTATTTAACCTCGGCACAACAACCTAATGCCAAGTTTGCTGCTTTGGCATTTTTGCGGGGCGATCTTTACTTTGATCTGAGTTTATATATTCAACAACTAACAATTCCCACTGTCATTTATTGGGGAGAAAAAGCGCAATTTACCGACATTAAATTAGGGCAACGTTTGGCAAATTTAAATCCAAGAGCAATCCGAGATTTTTATGCGATCGCAGATGCCGGAATATTACCTCATTTGGAAATACCAGAAGTTTTCATTGGCTTATTGCAGCGGTATCTTGGGGAAGTGGAGAGTAGGGGAGCAGCACTTCGGCTCATTTCGGCTCCCTTCTCTACGAGAGGCTGCGCCAACGGCTCCGCTCAGGGCAAGCCGCTCAATGACCGAGGAGCAGGGGAGAATAACTAATGACAAATGACAAATGACTATTTAGAAAGTAACTGTGCGTTTAATGCTTTAGCAATGCGATCGCCAGAAGCTTCTAAGTGAGCTAAGGTGTAAACATCAAGGCTTTCGCCAAGTTGTTTAAGTCTGGCATCAATGGCTTTTTGGAGTTGGCGCAATTTATACCAAGCCAATGTCCGACCATCTTCAGGTGTATTAGTAGTACCCAACATCATCTGTAACAAAATATTCAGATGTTCCCGTTGCAATGAACGCCGGATGCTCGAAATTGGCTTTGGTTCTCCGGGGGCGAAAACTTCTGTCCAGATGCCTGTTTGCAGGGTGTCGAACAGTTCTGGCATAGAAAGCGCTTCTCCAGGCAGAGTTTTTAATTCTATATCTTGTAACCGATTTAGGCGATCGCTGTCTAATAGCGATCGCAATATCATACTTTGAAAACTCAAAATGCGATCGTGAATTGGATAATCAAGGCGGTTATTAGGTGCAGAATTGCCCCAGTGTTCCCAACGCGATGGTGCTAGTTGATTGAGCAATTGTGGTGAAAAGCTGAAAGCATTATCTGCAAATACATACTCTTGCAACTTTGTCAATGCTTGACGTTGTTTTAAAAGTGAAACTGGTACAAATGTCCAAGCAGCATCATTACTGGTATGGAGACGCCGAAAAGATTGTCCACCAATGTATTTAGCAAGCAAAGTGGCGTTCCGAAAATAATATTTAAGTACTTTATTAAACTTAAGGCGCAGGTTACTATAGCTTTCTCCTTTCGATAGATAACCCTTATCAAGACGCTGCCACATAAAACGAGCATTATCCATTTGCCACTGCGAATAAAGTAGCACATCACTACTCATATCCCAGACATTTGCTAAAGGATTGATGTCCCAGATATCTTCATCGCTTGCGTAAGATAATTCTGGTTGAGGCGATGCTAATGCAATCTGGTCTAAAAAACTTTTTTCTGATTCTGGAATAGTTACCTCAAGGGCTGTTGATGGACATTTTTTATAACCATACTCAATTGCCCATTTGTCATAAGGCCCAATAACTCCTGGGAAATAGTCACCTTGCTGTACTCCCTGTGGTGCTATGTTCACAGGTACATAGTCCATCACCGAACCTACTAAACCTTTGGTGTGAGTGATTTCAGTATTATTTAATTCTTCTGGCGCTAACATGGTGCTGCCATGAAAATTATGGCGCAAACCCAGAGTGTGCCCGACTTCGTGAGCGATGAGAGAACGCAAATATTGATGCACATACTCTTTAATCGTTTCACTACTAGGTGTAGTGTCTGGCAACATTGACAACGCCAGCGCCCCCATAGCTGCTTGATTTGAAGATTCTATACCATAGCACGACTCTGAGGAGAAAAAGTGAGCAGAGGAAGAGGAGGCAAATTTATCCAGGAATTTCCCCGCGTCTTCACGTCCTTTCGTATTTTCTTGACATGAATTTGCCTCCATCAGTGCGTGATATTCTTGCTGAACTAAACGCACCATATTGGCATCCACAATGATATCTGCATCCAATATTTCCCCGGTGAATGGGTTGACGCGCATCGGCCCTTTGGCAAAACCTGCATCTAAAGAATTGAACCAGCGAATAGTGTTGTAATGTACATCTGCTGGTTTCCAATTAGCATCATCTGGCATTTGCTGCACTTCAATGGCATTTTGAAATCCGGCTTTCTCAAATGCTTTGTTCCACATCAAAACGCCTTCACGAATCGCATCGCGGTATTCTAGTGGTACAGCATTTTCAATCCAATACACAATTGGTTTTTTGGGTGGTGATAAAGGGGCGTCAGGATTGGATGGTTCTAGATGCCAGCGATTAATGTAACGTACAAATGATTCGTGAGCATTATTGTTAGAGAAATCTTGGAAAGCAGTAGTAAAATATCCAACTCTGTCATCGGCAAGTCTGGGAATATAACCATTGTTTTCTCTCAATTGAGAAAAGCTGTAGTGTACCTTCAGAGTGAGTGCCCTACTATCGGGTACAGCGATTAAATTTGAGCCTTCTAGTGATGAAAAACCGTAAATTGAATCAATCTCTATATTGTCTGGGAAGCTGTTAACATCACCAAAATATGACTTGCGTGCATCTAAGCGGTAATCAGCCTGTAAAGAGTATTTTAATAGAGGAGTTAATCCAGGAAAATCCTGCATTAGCAGTCCATTCAGGTCGATCAGAATATTTTTATTCTTTGGCTCGATAGTGGCTATTTCGAGTGAATAAAGAACTGAATCGCTAAATGAGCGAGCAAGCGATCGCTGTTCTGGTATACTATCTGTACGGAATTTTACATTCCGCACAACAAAATGCAATCTATTATTTACTCGTCGGAAGTAAAAAATAAAATCAGAGAGAGGTAATCCACTATAAATTCCACTTTCCCCGACGCCTGATTCCAATGTCACTATAGCTAGATAGTCTTTATTTAGCTGCTCTGGCTTAAGTTCTAAGAAAACCTTTCCTGAATCCTCGCTACAATAAAGTGTGAAGAGTCCCTCTAATTTATCTACTCGATTAACAATCCCATTAAATCGGCAAAAATCTTCTTTTTTAATCTCAGCAAGATTCTTGTCAGCACTTGCTACGTTTTTAACTACTGGCAGTGTATTTAATTGCTGCACATCAATATTAGAAGTATTTGAAAGTTGGTTTGCTGCTGCATAATCATTTGATAGCAACAAGTTAGACAGTAATACTATACAGACTGCTAATTTCGTTATCCAGTATTTCATCCTTTGGCTTTCCACCTGAAGCAGTTCTCGTGTTAAGGAAAAATGTCGAGTAGTTTTTCGTCTGTAAACCCTTCAAATCTACTCAGTCAGATAAACAATGCCTCTAGTACAGCGCAGCAAAAATCCAACTACCATCTCAATTAACTAGACAAATTGTTCAAGCAACTTGCTAAAGTAGGCAAACTTCCGCCACAGTGTACTAGCCTAAAAGTCGTGTGACTGTTGATTGTTATTAGTAACTATTTAGGAAATATCCATTAAACATCTATCTCTTAAGGTTGATAATTTATATAACCAAAGATACATGTTTTCTTTACTTCTATCTGTATTAAAAGCCAAATGTAGCATTAAAAATGTATTTAGTGCTACATTTGGTAGCCGAAGGAATCTCAAGTATGATTTATAAATAAAGAGTAAGACTTATAAAAAAGCTGTTATTAAGCATTTAAATGCTTTTTTAGGATGAATTTTGGAAATTTATGCTAATCTCAACCGTTCTCTCACATTTTCCATTGTTCTCAATGGTATTCAAAGCGTTATTTCCACACAAAATTAGCTTTTTTGCCTAATTATCGACTTTTTGCTCTAGCCAGCCAACCACAAACTAATTTTGAGTGCTTTGCTCTTATTTTCTGTAGAAGCAAAAACGAGTACACCAATTTCTACCGCTTAGGTGATGTCAAAATCAAGCAATATATAAAAAAAATCGTAGTTTACTAAATATTGCAGTTAATACATATCTGGTGAAATTAAATATACGTTATCCAGAACCCTTGTAGAGACCTAGCATTGCTACATCTTTACATTATTTTTCACTTCTATAAATGGTTTGATTTAGTTGATTTGCTTGCGGATGATTGGTATAGTCTCATCCCAGATTTTTCATAACTGAGATATGCCTTTTGTTAGAAGGATAATTATTTTTTTATAGTTAGTCTTTATTGGTACTCCAAAAAACAAGTTAATTGGCATGATAAATTTGATTTCTAGGACTATTAGTCACATCAGTTCTCTGCTTAAAGGACTTCAAATAAAAAGTTTTTTGGCTATTGTCATAGTTGGTTTTTTAGTGCTGACGACGAATTTTGCTCCTGGGCAAAGTAGTACAGGCTTAAAGGAAAGAGTTCGCGAACAGATACAGCAAGATGATTCTCAGAGACCGAGAACAATCGGGGAGTGGAATAAAGAAGCTCGTGAAACGGAAGGTTCTCCCGGTAAACGACTTCAAAAGATTGGAGAAGAGTCAGCAGAAGCCTTTAAACAATTTGGATCTGGATACGTAGAAGGTGCTCAGAAAACTGCTAGTGATGTAGGAGACAGTGCAGCCCGTACTGGCGAAAAGATCCTTAACTAGTTCGATGCTAAATGCGTTGCAATCTTTACCTGGCAGTAAGTACAAATAACTTTTCGCCAATAAATGAGTAATATTAGGAAGGCTGGTGTCTAACCAACGAACTCTTCTAATATTTGGGTAACACCCTCATCCTTGCTGATAATAGATTGTAGCGTTTTATCAATTGCATTAAACATAGGTTTTTAGTAGGGGTGGTACAGCTAGGTGTACCACCCCTTACTGCGTGCTATAATTTTATGTCTGTTTGATCGCTATTAAAATCGAAAAAGCCCAAAGACCAAACTTTGGGAAGAAATTAAGTGAAGCCAGTGCGGTATTTTCCCTACAGCCCTACCCGCATCCTACGACAGGCGCCAGCATCACAGCCCTTCGTATACATTGCTTACTCCTTGTTGTCTGGGTCTGCACTGCAAAATTCATATTAATACCAGATAAAAAAGATTTTTCAGTAATACTGAGTAAATTGGTAGAAATAAAGTCAACTATTAAGGCTTGTCATTTGTTATTTACAAGTAGTCAAAGATACTTGATGCAGAAGCGCCAACGTCTTTCTGGAGGGGAGAAAAAATGACAATCAATATAGTTATGTTTGTTTATACCCATTTATCTAACTATCCCAAACACTATATGTATATTTTTTTACAAATTTTTTAGGATTTTAAGAACGGGTAAGTAACTGTTGAATAACTGTTTTAAAACGTGAAACAATGAAGAAATAGCTAAGACAGTAAATCAAGAAAGTAGATTAATAATTAGTGATATGAAGCAATCTAAGAGCACGCGAAGGCGGGGACTTGTTCTAACGATCGCTGGGCTGAAGCGTTTGCAAGGGGCGATTCTGGCTATAGAAAAGGTAGAGAACAATGGACATCGCTTCACTCTAGAAGATTTAGGCGATCGCATGAAGGTATCTACCAAAACTCTGAACCGATTATGGTCGTTGAATACAGGCGTGGATCAAAAAACCTTGAAATTGTGCTTTAGCGCCTTTAACCTAGAATTATGCAGCGAAGACTATGGAATCCTGAGTGAACCGAATCATACTGAAGGCTTTCAACCCCTCTCAGTGAGTTTAGACACAGGAGAAAGAAAATTATTTCCGTCTTTACCCTTAGATTATCTTGCGACTCAACACCATGACCAACTCGAAAATCTTTGGTCATACCCAGATGGCCCCGTACCTGTAGATTCCCCCTTTTATGTCGATCGTCCTCCCATCGAGGAACTTGTTTATCGAGAAGTAATTCAACCAGGCTGTGTGATTCGGATTCGAGCACCAAGAGAAATGGGAAAAAGTTCTCTTGTGCTGCGGCTGTTAGCCTTTGCCAAGATGCAAAGTTATCGCTCGGTGAACGTGAATTGCAACCAAATCGATTCAAGCTGTCTGACAGACTTAAATAAACTTTTGCGTTCTCTTTGCCGGCAAATTGCAACAGAATTAGATATTGACCCTAAGCTAGATGAAAACTGGGATGAGGAAATAGGGTGTAAGTTGAGTTGCAGTTTATATTTGCAATCTTATTTGCTCAAGCAATGCAAAAGTCCAGTAGTTTTAGTGTTAAATGAGGTTGACCGCTTTTTTGAATATCCAGAAATTGCTCCAGAGTTCTTTGGTTTGTTGCGCTCTTGGTATGAAGAAGCACGACAAGATGCCAACTTGCAAAAACTAAGGTTAGTGGTAGTTTACTCCACAGAAGTATATGTCTCGCTGGATATCAACCGTTCTCCATTTAATATTGGACTACCGATCCGTCTGCCAGAATTTACTGACCACCAAGTAAAATACTTAGCCCAACGACATGGTTTAGATTGGACTTCTAATAATGAAGTTAACCAACTAATGTCTCTCGTGGGGGGACATCCAGCACTGATTCGGATTGCTCTATATTATCTATGCTGTCAAGGAATGACCTTAGAAGAACTGATACAAGATGCGATCGCTAACGGCGGCATCTATCGCTATCATTTATGGCGACACTGGGCAATCTTACAAGAAAATCCTAGTTTAGTAAAGGCGTATGTTCAAGTTGTAGCCGCAAAACAAAGCATTTCTCTCAATCCCATTGACGCTCATAAGCTCGAAAGCTTGGGTTTGATCGCTTATGAAAGCGATCGCATCCTACCGCGTTGTGAACTCTACCGTGCTTACTTTAAAAAACAACTAGGTGTTGCTGAATTTGAATATAAATCATTGCAAAAACGTGCTTGATAAAAAACTATCACAGACTCTTTTTCTGACGCTCACCGTAACGATCCTCTAGGATTAGAAACAAGGTTTTCAACGAAAAATAATTAATTGTTTGACCAATAAAGCTGATAATCCTCGATATAAAATTTTCCATTATTGGAAGACATTTTGAAAAAGAAGTAATAATCTTCTGGCTCCCAAATACCAAATTCTTGCTCTTGTTCTTGAAAACTAGCTGTCGAACCACTATTAGGGATAGTCATGCCAGCAGTTAGTGTTCCATTTTGTGTTCTCATTAGAAAAATTTCTAGCAGACAGAAACCCTGTAGTTCAGCAGAATAACGAATTTTGAAACGAATTCTTCCACCATTGCGTAGGGTCTTTTTAATATAAAAATTTTCTGTTTTAATGGGATTGCCAGACAGATAAATACCTTGGCCTTGTGTTAGTATATAATTTTGTGTTTCGTTGAATGAATTCATGATTTTTTCTCCTCCAAAATAATAAAAGTGATTGAGATAATTGCATTCTTGACAAATAAATCTTTGGAAAGATGGGTTCTTTCTGTGCTTCTGAATGTCACGTTTGTATTTTCTCGCTATCTTCAAAAAAATGCAATGACAGTTAAGACAGTTAAGACAGTTAAGACAGTCAAGAAGATAATTAAAAACTGAATTCTGAAGAGCGATACCTGCGGCGGGCTACGCCAACGCAACCTACAAAAATAGAGATTAACGATTCGTCACTCGATTTTGGATTTACGATTTTGAATTAACCCATGCATGAATGCAGGGGCTTGAATAATGAAATTGTTTGATTCTCACTCGCGTCTGAAGTCGTTAGTTAACAGTAGACTTCTTGCATAAATCCAAAAAGGAACCCCACCCCGTCTTTGACTTACGTCAAATTCTCCCCTCCCCGCAAGCCTACGGTGTACACACAAGTCCTAAAAACCTAGCTTGATAAGCATTTTCTCGTTTTCCTCGTTCCCAGTCGGAGACTGGGAACGAGATAAACGATGCCTAAATTTAGCCATTTCAAATATTAACAAGTAGTGCTTCTTTACCACATATTTGGGTCTGTTCGCGAAGCGTCTCGTAGAGAAGCCCCGTGCTGCACGCAATGCTTTAAAGTAATGAGTGGATGAAAAATGGGTATTTACTCATTACTTATTACTTATTACTCATTACTCCTTCTTAAGAGCGCCTTTAGGTCGGTGAGGATGTCAACCACTATTACAATCAAGCTAACATCCATCCAGGGAAATACCTTTTAACAATCATTCAATTTGGCAACAGACTTCTAATTGCTAACTCTTTCATTTGGCACTTGCCAAGCATTATTTTGGCTTTGAACGATCTTCTTTATGATTTTCATACATCTGTCTTCAGTAGGGTAAAATTCCAAATGTACATTTGATAACATTACTTAAGAATAAATAAGTAATTGCAATTGAAGTTAATCATGACATACACACAAACTAACGATCCAACTATTCGCGAACACGTTCAAGCTTGGCAACAGTTAAATGTAGATCAACAACTTGCTTTGTTTTGGTTTATCTATAAAGAAATGGGGGGTTCAATTACTCCAGCTGCTCCTGGAGCCAGTACTGTTTCTCCAGAAATAGCTGAAGGTTTATTTAACCAAGTTAAGGAATTATCTCACGAACAACAATTACAAGTTCAGCGTGATTTGATTAATAAAGTGGATACCCAAATTTCTCGTGAGTATGGCTCTTTGGGTGATACGACAAAACTCCTGTTTTGGTATCGATTATCTCAAGGCATGGAAGATGGCACTATCATTCCTGTACCTGATGATTATCAACTTCCTTCCGAAGCTAAAGCTTTGTTTGGCAAAATTCAAGGATTAGACTTTGAACAGCAGATTACTGTTTTCCGTGATTATGTTTCGCCAATGGGTGCTGAAGCAAAATCAGGTGCTGGAATTTAGCACCTTTGAACTTTTGAGGATGCTTAAGGGTATCTATTAAGTGATTTATACCCTTCCTTTCAAAGCTTGCTAAATTCGCCAGTCGCTTAATATAAAACCAAATTTTGATGACTGGCGTATTTAGAAACTTTTATTTCATTACTTTGAGATGTTTATGACTTCTATAAACATCAATTTTTTAGAACAAAGTGTATCAGAATTTGCGAATTTGGATATAAAATCTCGCTTGATAGTTATAGCGTTACTGTATACTGAAACTACCTCATACAATTCCAGCGATCGCTGCAATAATTAGCTTGGAAATGGATAAGTTTAAGGTAATTCTAGTACGCTAGCAGAATTAACATCTAAAAACAACGTCGCTTGTGGTTGTTGACGGAGAATAGAAGCCGGACAGTCTGTACCGATATAACTTTGCAGCATTTCTTTTACAACATTCGCTTTACGTTTTTCTGGAGCAAGACAAATAATTTTTTTAGCTGAACAAATTGTTGGGATAGTGACAGTAAAAGCATACTGTGGGACAGTTTCTAAATTCGGAAAGTGACCTGTATTTACTTGTTGCTGACGGTTCACAGTATCCAGTTTTACCAGCTTCACGCTGTAAGGATCTTGAAAATTTGCTACAGATGGATCGTTAAAAGCTAAATGTCCATTTTCGCCAACACCAAGACAGCATAAGTCAATCGGTTGTGCTTGCAATAATTTGGTGTAGCGATCGCACTCTGCCAGTGGTTGTAATATATCACCATCTATATAGTGAAATTTCTTAGGATTAACCTTTTTCTCTACACGTTCTCGCATATAACGCCGAAAACTAGCAGAATGGTCAGCAGTAATTCCCAAATATTCATCTAGATGGAACAGAATAATCCTTGACCAATCTACACCACCCAATGCAATCAAAGCATCAAGAAATTTTAGTTGAGAGTTACCTGTAGCTAACAATACAGCAGCTGTATCTTGAAGATTAAGAACTTGCTGTAAATACTTTTGCACGATTTCGGCAACATCCTCAGCCATTTCGACTTCAGAGTTGTAAATCTGCACTAATAAATCATCAACGCGAAAAAAGTTTGTGGCGGCTACCATTTGCTTACGAAGAAGGTTATCAATTATACGGCAGTTTGCCCAGAGGTTTTACCTGTCTACGCTTATATGCCCTATCCAGTATAGATTTTAGGATTTAGCAGATTAATTTCTGACTCTTGAAATTTTCTTCTCTAGTCCCCAATCCCCGTATTAACAAAGGAACAATCACTAAAGACAAAAAACAATGTAAACTATTTAAATTAAGTTAACAATTATTTACATTCTACCGAAAAATCATGCTGGCTGCAATTCTTTTTGACCTAGACGGCACTATTGTCAATACTGACCCTATACACTACCGAGCTTGGCGGGAAATGCTGTTAAATTACAGCATAGACATAGACGAAACATTTTATAAATCCCGAATTAGTGGAAGGCTAAATCCAGAAATTGTTAAAGACATTCTGCCACAATTATCAGCAGCAGAAGGGCAAAAATTTGCAGACGAAAAAGAGGCACTGTTCCGCAAACTCGCCCCACATCTCAAACCGCTAAGTGGATTTTCTGAACTACTAGCATGGACAGAAACACATCAGTTAAAACGTGCCTTAGTAACTAATGCTCCTAGACTAAATGCAGAATTTATGCTAGAAGTTTTGGGGATAAAAGAAGCTTTTCATACAATTGTTTTAGCGGATGATTGTATTGCAGGTAAACCCGATCCTACGCCCTACCAAGTTGCCCTGAATAAATTGGAGATTACAGCAGAAGAAGCGATCGCTTTAGAAGACTCTCCCTCTGGTATTCGTTCAGCAGTGGGCGCAGATATTCGCACCATTGGCATCGCCTCCACCCACGATCCGCAAATTTTGCAGTCAGTCGGTGCATTTATGGCAATTCCAGACTTTACTGATTTGCAGTTATGGACATTGCTAAACTCACTCATCGAGCCAGATTTAAGTGCGATCGCTTCTAATTTTTGAGGACATGGGGCAAAGAAGCGGAGGGGCAGAGGGGAAAAGACTTACTGGGCATTGCTGAATCAAAGGATGATTTTTGTAGGGTGGGCGACACGAGATCCCTAAAATACAAGGGATGGGCTTTTCGGCCCATCCCACAAAACTAGCAAAATCATCCCGCAAATATGCAACGCCACTTACTGCAACTTCCCCCCTGCTCCCCTTCCCCTCATCCCCCATCCGCAAAAACTCCACTTTTTAACCGAGCCATATCACGCAACGGTGGTGCGCCGAACAAGCGACTGTATTCACGGCTGAACTGTGAGGGGCTTTCATAACCTACATAATGACTAGCAGTCGCCGCATCCATACCTTGCCCCAGCATCAGACGACGGGCTTGTTGAAGCCGAAGTTGTTTTTGATATTGCAAAGGACTCATGGTGGTGACTGACTTGAAGTGATGATGAAGCGACGAGGGACTCATGCGCGCTTCACGAGCGATCGTATCGATCCGAAATGGTTTTTCGTAGTTCCATTTCAGCCAGTTGATCGCTCTGCTAATTGCTTGGAATTGTTTATCGACTAAAGCAATCTGTCGCAATCTAGCACTGTGTTCGCCAGATAATAAACGGTAGAGAATTTCTCGGACAATCAAAGGTGCGAGGATGGTAATATCTTCAGGCGTTTCCAACAATCGTACAAGTCGGATTGCAGCATCAAGTAGTTGCGGGCTAACAGGATTAATAGACAAGCCTGGTTCCGGTGGTTCGTTTGCTGGAGCCTCTAGTTTTGCCTCCATCATCAGTGTGCTGAGTTCTCCCATATCTAAATCGAGCCGAAGACACAGATACGGAACGCTTGGCGTTGCTTCAATCACTTGACCGACAACAGGCAGATCGATGGATACCACCAAATATTGGTCTTGACCATAAACATACAGATTGTCTGCCAACATTACCTGTTTCTTGCCCTGAGCGACGATGCACAGGGCAGGCTCATGCAGAGCATGGAGAGGCGCAGTCGGTTGTAAGGAACGGATCAGGAATAACCGCTCGATCGCTGTGGGATGGACACCATCTCCATTACTGTTTTGTGCAATCAGAGCGGCTAGCTCGGACTGCTGCTTTCTAACAGTCTGTTCCATAATGTCGTTTGAAATCCTTTATGAAACTAACATTCAGGGCAGCCGCAATCTATTTAGCCGCTGAGGTCAGTTTATCTTTTCATGATAAACAATGAAGAAAAATGCAGGATTAGGCAAGAATTTCGCAGGTTCAGATTACCGCATCAAGCTTTGACACTCTTAATCTAAGAGTGTGCTAGAGAATACAATAACTTGGAGATCCGGTTTTATGACTACCAACCAACAGAAAGTCGTACTAATTACAGGCGCAAGTAGCGGTATCGGTGAGGCGACAGCACGTCTACTCGCTCGTAAGGGCATCCACGTCATCCTGGGCGCACGACGCACGGAGCGGCTAGAAACCCTCGTGGCTACAATCCGCGCTGAGGGAGGCTCGGCGGAGTATCAGACCCTTGATGTTACTAATCGCGCCGACTTCCAAGCCTTTGTAGAATTTGCTCAGAGCAAATTTGGCCGCATTGATGTCATCGTCAACAATGCAGGCGTTATGCCCCTCTCGAAGCTAGAAGCGCTGAAGGTTGATGAATGGGACTGGATGATTGACGTGAACATCCGTGGCGTACTCAATGGCATCGCCGCTGGGCTACCGCTGATGAAACGCCAAGGATTTGGCCAGTTCGTCAACCTGTCCTCCATCGGCGGACATGCGGTGTGGCCAACCTGCGCCGTTTACTCAGCAACTAAGTTCGCGGTGTTGGCAATTTCGGAGGGGCTGCGTCAGGAAAATACCGACATTCGCGTTACAGTTATTTCGCCAGGCGTAACGGAGTCAGAACTGGCCGATAGCATTACTGACGCCGAAGCTGGTAAAGGTATGCAGGAATTCCGCAAGATTGCGCTTCCGGCTGAAGCGATCGCCAGAGCGATCGCCTTTGCAATCGAACAACCAGATGACGTTGATGTGAATGAGATTATCGTGCGCCCTACAGCCAACGTATAGTTATGCAAAGATGCGGAGAATTTTTAACCTAAACTAGCAGTAAAACAAGTGATTTGCAAATCGAGTACTCCCTGATTAGCCGTAGTGCTGAGAGCGAGATTTTTCCTGTACTGGAAGAACTTGGTATTGGTGTGACTGCCTATGGTGTGTTGTCGCGAGGCCTACTGAGTGGCTCCACTCCAGCCACACAGAGTCTTACTACGAGCCTCTACTTATTTTTCAGCCAGAATCGTGTAAATTTCACGTTTAACTTGTTCTAAAAGCTCGCGCACCCGATTTATCCGCTCCATATTGCCACTACGAGCAACCTGCACCACCGCAGCAGCTAACTCTGTGGCGGCATTCCGCAATTCGATAAACTCTTGGGGCTTACCTGTAACAAAACTTTTGAAGGCATCCCAAGGAGTATCTGAAGGTTCTTGTTGGGTACGTTCTGCCAATAATTGTTTACCCTCATCCGTAATCGTATAAATCCGCTTGCCCCCTTCCTGTGCGCTTTTGAGATAACCACCTTCTTCCAGCAATTGGAGTGTTGGATACACTGAGCCAGGACTGAGGCGACGGAAACCACCATAACGAGTTTCCATCTCTTTAATCAGGTCGTAACCATGACTAGGATGCTCGGATAACAATTCCAGCAGAATGAACTTGATGTCACCCCGACGAGTCCGGTATTCATCTCCCCAACCACGACCAAACATTTCATTATCAAAGCGTTTGTCATGATGTCTACCATGATGCTTGTCATGATGGTTGCCATGTCCAAACCACGACCTGATAAGCAATGAATCCTCTTCGCTAACTCCTGCCCATGCAGGTGCGCCAAAACGTGACCGAAAATGTCTAAACATAAGTAAATCTCAAATCAACTTTCTCTAATATACGATATATCGAAATATATCGCGATATATCGGAATAGAATTTTGATGAAGATTTGTAACGAAAGCAACTTCGACTAGCTAAGAGTCTGCGCTTGTTTGGCACCAAGAAAAGATACAGCCCTTGCTCTGAATGGTTCCCAGCCTAGAGGCTGGGAACAAGATGACACAAGCCTGTGGGCTTTTCTTAGTTGCCATTCAACTCTACCCATTGCAAAAATGCTTAATCTACGATTAAACGCCGTAGATTAAGCATTTTTGCTTAACTCTGAAGTGATAGGTGTAACAAAGAGTTCAGTCCACAGATAAAACCCTGTATCTTTACATGGTTTGCTTTTTTCGTGTCTTGTCTTTCTAGATAAAATATGTATAAATACGAGATATTTTAGTTAAATATTTTATTGATATCGGTGCTAATTACAGATGTGAATATAAGAATTTATTGCTAGTTCAAATTATTAAAACTAATTTTGTAAATTTATAAAATAGTTTATTTTTTTGTATAGATTGTGAACTTAACTTGGGAATACTAAGTGTAAGAAAAGTTAAAATTATACATAAACTGATGATTGCTTAACTTTTTTACTAGCATTCGCTGCTAAATAATCTAGATTCCTTTTTTGAACCACAGTAGGGAACTAATCGGTTTCAATCGAAGCTGACTAGTTCTCTCAAAACTCTCATTGACCCCAACAACAGTTTATTTGCACTTGCTTGATTCGTATATCCCGTTTAGTTAAGAATCACTTTAGGTTCAATACTATTCGGATAAGATAACCCCGCCTGGATTTAAGGGAGTGAAGGAAAAAATAGTCTCCCTTTTAAAGAAAGAAAGCTAGTGTATTGCGAACTTTCCTAAATTTATAGGGACAGGTGTCAGCAAAGCCGACTACCAGTTTTCTATTGAATAAAAGCTGATTAAATATTTTTGTTTTGGTTGAGATAATAATGTTAGGAAATGACAGTGGCGAACGTGGTAGTGGCAGATAGGAAGAGTGTAAAGTTCTCTTTTGATTATTTGTAGGAATTTTTGAGTGTTGCGATCAAAAAACTGAAATCCCTCATGCTTATAGTCGGGATATAAGCTTAACTCGCGGCAATGACTTTGCTAATGGCAAAATTGAATGGTGTGAGTTCGACTTGACGAGTGCCTTCATGTCCATAAGTCAAACTCACGCTCAGATAACTATCTGGTTTGTAAGGCAATCGTTCCGCCCATTCAACTGCCACAATTCCTGGTATCACTTCAATACCTTCCCAGTAACTTTCTAAATTTAGGGTTGCAACTTCTTGCGGTTCCAAGCGATATAAATCCAGATGGTAAAGGGGAAAGTGCCCTTCTGTGTACTCATTAATCAGCGTGAAAGTGGGACTGACAATGGGTTCAGCAATTCCTAAACCTTTACCAATGCCTTGAACTAAAGTAGTTTTACCAGCGCCTAAATCACCTTCTAGTAAAATTACACTCCCAGGTGTTAGGGATTCGCCAAGAGTAATACCTAAGCGCAGCGTCGCTTCTGTATCTGCAAGAAAAATTTTCATGATTGAGGTATAAATTTTTATCTTCCTTAATTTTGAATTTTGAATTTTGAATTTTGAATTCCCCGAAGGGACTGACTTCTACCGTACCACCGCAATAACACTTGTGCTAGTTTCTGCGGATTGTGACGTACAAAACCTGTTTCATCTTCATACAAAACATTAGCTGGAACAATCCGTCGCCCTAGTTGAGTTACGGCTTCTCTATCGAGGAAAACGGGATGGGAGTTTTGTTGGGCATAGCGGATAAGTGATTGCTCCGAAGGAGATTTTTTGTGTATTAATACAGCATCGAATAGTCGTCTTTCTCCACAAGCAGCATCAATTGCTCTGATGTGGTCGGCAACAGTGTACCCTTCAGTTTCTCCTGGTTGAGTCATGATATTGCAGATATAAATACGGGGGGCATCTGATTGAGCGATCGCATCGGCAATTTCTGGTACTAATAAATTAGGAATTAGGCTTGTATAAAGGCTACCTGGGCCAATAATGATGTAATCAGCTTCTTTAATTGCCTTAATAGCTGCTGGCACCGCCGGAGGATTAGCCGGGATGCAGCCAATTTTGACAATTTTACCGCCAGCTTTGGGAATACTAGACTCCCCCTCAATACGACGACCATCGGCTAATTCTGCCCAGAGGCGAACATCACTGAGAGTTGCTGGTAGTACTTGTCCTCGCACCGCTAGAACTTTAGAACTGGCTGCAACTGCTTGTTCTAAATCTCCAGTAATATCACTCATTGCCGTTAAAAACAAATTGCCAAAACTGTGGCCAGTTAACCCATCTCCAGCCCGAAAACGGTATTGAAACAATTCTGTTAATAACTTTTCTTCATCTGCTAGTGCAGCCAAACAATTGCGAATATCCCCTGGTGGTAGCACTCCAAACTCTTGACGCAAACGCCCAGAAGATCCACCATCATCAGCGACAGTTACAATTGCAGTAATATTAGCGCTGTAGGTTTTCAGTCCCCTCAACAACGTAGAAAGTCCCGTACCACCACCAATTACCACGATTTTTGGACCGCGGTACAATCGACGATGGGCCAGCAAGACATCAATGAGTTCCTCTCCGCCTTCTGCTCTTAGTACCTTAGTAATTGAACCTACAGTGCGAGTTTGCCCCCAAAGCACTAATAGCAAGCCGCCAAGCAGCACCAAAGGCCCACTGATATAGTTCGGTAAGAGATTGGCGATGACTCCCAAGAAACCTCTAACCAACTCAATCATCCAAAAAATTGGGGTTAGCTTAATCCAAATGGCTAACCCCAAACTCGCCAGCAGTACACCCCCAACACTAATCAACAACCAACGTTTTACCGATAGTCCAGGGGATAACCATTTAAACCACTGGTTAACCCGATAGGAAGTACGAGAGCGCGACTGCTTTTGCAGGGCGTTGAGGGCTTGTCTGAGAAAACCAATTGACATACCTGATTTGGAGCAGTGCTACAAACAATAATTAACAGAAAATTTACACCGCTTGGTTTAAAAGACCAGGCGTGAAACTATTATATTTATCAATCCTATTAGACTAAGAGCAAGTCGTGAACATTGCCAGTATTTCTAGTTAAACAATAACCCTGGCTTGGTAAAAGTGAATTTAATGGAAAAACGAATTTTAGGATTAGATCCAGGACTGGCAATTTTAGGATTTGGGGCAATTAGCTGTACACAAAATCTCAACAAAGTACCAGAGACTACAGTAAATATGCTGGATTTTGGAGTCATTAAAACGTCAGCAGATGTAGAAATGGGACAGCGCCTATGTACCTTGTTTGATGATTTACACACCGTGATGGAGGAATTTCAACCAGATTTAGTGGCGATCGAGAAACTATTCTTCTATCGTATGTCAAGTACTATCCTGGTTGCACAGGCGCGGGGTATAGTCATTTTAGTCTTAGGCCAGCGTCGTCTTCCTTATGTAGAGTTTACTCCGGCTCAAATTAAACAAGCTTTAACAGGCTATGGCAATGCTGATAAGTCAGAAGTGCAAGAAGCGGTAGCGCGGGAGTTGGATTTAGATGAAATTCCTAAGCCAGATGATGCTGCGGATGCTTTGGCAGTGGCTTTGACGGCTTCTTATCAGCTGTAGTTATGTACGCAAACAATAAAGTTCTTTACTAACTGTCACAGAGTAAAAATACTTACGCCGACTTACTTACCTTTAAACTGAGTTAAGCAATTGCCAAAGCTTTTTGGTACAGTATTCTAGAAAATCTAGATGACAAGGAAAGGCGTTCGCCCTTGGCGTTGGCGCAGCCATCGCTAATTGCAATTGCCAGTTTATTGCTGAGAATCAAGAACGCAGCTGCTATGATCAAACGCCTGCTTGTGGTCGAGTCTCCCGGAAAAGTCAAAAAACTCAGTCAAATTCTGGGTTCAGATTGGAAAGTTCTCGCTAGTTGTGGTCATATCCGAGAACTCAGCAATGAAGGGGATGATTCCTTGGGCTTTGTCATGGACGGCAGTAATGTCCGGTGCAATTACGTCCCGCGTGACCAACGAGCAAAAGAAACAATCCAGAAGCTCAAGTCTGCGGTTAGACAGGTTGATGAAGTTGTTTTAGCAACTGACCCAGACCGGGAAGGTGAGACAATTGCTTGGCATCTCAAAGAAACGCTAGGTTTAAGGGAACCGAAACGAGTAATTTATACTGAGATTACAGCATCGGCGGTGCAGAGTGCGATCGCTAATCCCAGAAAGCTAGACCAAAATTTAATCGGTGCTGGGTTGTGCCGAGATTGCCTAGATAAGTTGGTAGGTTATAAAGGTAGTCCTTTAGTTTGGGCATTGAATAACGGTGCTAAGAGTGTTGGCAGAGTCCAAAGCGCCACGTTACACCTGATTTGTCAGCGAGAAAACGAAATTCTGGCTTTTGTCCCCCAAGATTACTGGAGTGTCTGGGTAGATTATGCGGAAGGATTTCGAGCTTTTTACAAAGGGACGGTGGATTCTGCGAAGGATGCAGCAGACCAAGAAAATGAAACTCATGATGACGCGAAAGTGGGTAATAGTCCAGAAACACCGGAGTCTAAGCGTGTTCTTTCCGAAGCAGAGGCTACACGTTTAGTTGAAGAAGCACAGCGACATCCTCATCAGGTGATTCATTTTGAAGGAAAAATCGTTAATCGCCAGCCACCGCCACCATTTACAACTTCCAGCCTTCAGCAAGCAGCCGGTTCAAAGTTGAGGTTTGCTCCCGATAAAACTATGATTGTGGCCCAAAAGCTTTATGAGGCAGGGCTGATAACATATATGCGAACAGACTCAGTAATGCTGAGTCCAGAATTTTGTGCCAGCGCCCGTAAATGGTTAGAGCAAAATGATCCGCCGAATGTACCGCAGCAAGTCGCCAAGCATCGCAGTAGCAAATCGGCTCAAGAAGCACATGAAGCGATTCGTCCCACGGATGTGTTTCGTCCATCAGTTCAATTGCGTTTAGAACTTCCTGATGATGAGTTTAATTTGTATGTGATGATCTGGAAACGGTCAATTGCCTCTCAGTGTCGTGCTGCTCAATTGCGTAAAACTTTGGTGATTACTCAGTCTGGTTCCCTACTGTGGTCAGCTAGAGGGCAAGTAATTGAATTTTACGGTTATGCTCGGTACTGGAACAATCTCAGCAAGGATAGTGTTTTACCTTCATTACAACAGGGACAAGCATTGAAACTGGAGAATGCTGGACATGAAAAGAAGCAGACTCAGCCACCACCCCGTTATAGTGAACCAAAATTAGTGCAATTGATGGAACGTAAAGGAATTGGTCGCCCAAGTACCTATGCTCCTACTGTTGCTACCTTAAAAAAACGCAATTATGTCGAGTTGAAAAAAGACCATCTGCAACCGACAGCGTTAGGGTTAGAAGTTGATGCGTTTTTGCTCAAAGCACTGCCGGATTTACTAGAGGCGGAATTCACAGCGAAAATGGAAGATGCTCTTGATGCCATTTCCGAAGGAAAAAACTCTTGGCAGCATTATTTAACTAGTTGGAATCAGAATTACTTTGTCCCAGCACTCACCAAAGCTAAAACTGTAGTTGCGAGTTCCTCAATAGGTAAAGCTAATGTGATAACTGAGCGCAAATATGAAACTTCCAAGACGCGATGCCCTGAATGCAAAAATTTTCTTGCCAAAATTCCGAGTACTAAGGTTAAAAAGAAATATTTCCTCAAATGCACAAAAGGCTGTGAAAATGTCGTGCTATTTTGGAGCGACTTTAACAAAACTTGGCAGCCACCACAAACTAAAGCAGTCCAAGCTGAGAATCAACAAAAGCCTCCCGTGAAGATCACAGAATATCCCTGCCCAGTATGTAAGAAACCTCTAGAGGAGTACAGTTACATCAAAGAGGGACAGAGTAAGACAATGTTGCGATGTTCTAACGCACAATCGCGTAAAGATACCAAACATAAAGATGTGGCTTATTTCAGTACGCCAAAAGGGTGGTGGAGTCCTAAGTTTGGGGAGATATCAAAAACTTAACTAAGTAAATTGACGCGAAATAACCTAAGTATGTTACCAAACGCAAATAGGCTGAAAGCCCTTAATAATGACCGATGATAAAAGACACCCCCCTCCCAATACTGCTCGGTTAAACATTTTAGGCTAGGAATTTGACTTATTAACGTGAGTTCGATGAACCTCTCCCTCCCAGCCTCCCTCTCCGAAACGGAAAGGGAGGAGAAACGAAAAATTAAGCTTTTTGCTCCCCTCTCCGCGTCGGAGAGGGACTGGGGGAGAGGTCAAATAAGACTTGTCGAACTCACGTTGGCTTAGGAAAAAGGTTAAAGGTTTTTTCTTTCCCCTTTCCCAGGTTGAAATCCAAAAACTGGGGGTATTCGGGGGTGAAAATGCGACTTTCTGAGTATCAATTTCACTAGTCTGTTAAGTTAGTCTAGTAATTTATTTAAAATCTGTATAATTAGAAGCCCAGAGCGATATCTCTGGGCTTTACACATTCTATTAGACTGCTAATTAAGAAGGCTGTAAATTGATAGGAGATATTTTTTTCAAACTTTCAGATTCTTGTGCAGCATTCCAAAGATCGTAGTTTTGCTGAAGATTTAACCAAAGTTCTGGAGTCGTTTGAAAAGCTATTGCTAAACGAAGCGCCATAGTGGGAGAAATACCAGCTTGCTCATTTACAATTTCTGAAACTGTTTTACGCGAGACATCTAAAATCTCAGCTAGCTGAGTATTGGTCATCTTTAAAGGTTCTAAATATTGACGCTTAATCAAAGCACCAGGATGTCTCGGCTTTCTTTTAGTTATCATAATCAAATTCCTAGTGATAATCTTCGTAATCAACAACGTAAGCATTACCATCTTCAAATTGAAATGTTAGACGCCAATTTCCAGATACTTTTACCGACCATTCATTTTTTCGATCGCCTTTTAACTGGTGAAGGCTAGAACCTGGGTATCTCATGTCCTCAACTTGAGAAGATGCATGAAGTCTATCAAGAATATCTAGTAATTTTTCTGCGTGTTTAGGCTGAATACCGCTTCTATCATCAAGTTCAAAAAGTTTTTCCAGTCCTTTATGCTTAAACGTTTTAATCACTGTCTGAATCGTAACCCCAAGGGTTACATTTGTCAACTGCACATATATTACTCGGTTAGTTGTAATTTCTGATCAAAAACAAGATCGCATCTCGCGTTGCCTCAATTGGCAGCTTATATCCGAAAAAAATTACCCATCATATCATGTCCGCGTAATTAGTTATGCTAACCGCAGTCATTACACCCCACCCCTTAATCCCCTCCCCGCAAGCGGGGAGGGGAGACAAAGCGTAGCTTTGGCGGGGTGGGGTTCTTCGGGTTTAATAAGCAATCAAGCGGACATGATATCACGAATGCCTTCAAACACCTTCGGAGTCAAATTGTTGTATGCTTTGGATCTCAGGGTCTACACTCTCACAATTAAAATAAATCGGCACGGAAGCGCCAAGGTTCTAACGCTGTCAGAGATGTAAGTAAATATACTAAAATTGGCAAAATATAGTAAAAAATCTGGTGAGCCAAAAAAGTTCACTTCATAACTTTTTTGAATTTTTAATTATCAACACGAACTCACTTTACCCGCAAGTTCTGCGATGTTCATCTGCTCGTAGTGTTCAAAAGGTTGATGAATCCAGGGGTTTTCAGGCAGATAATCAACATAATAATTGGGTGCTATAACTGAACAAGCTTTATACCAAAGAACGGCAGTGCGAATTTCCTCAATGGGGAAATCAGTATTTTGCTTGAGCCAAGGTATAGTCTGCTGGAGTGTTACCCCAGAGTCTACTAAGTCATCCACTAGGAGAATGCGCGAACCTAACTTTTCGGCAGTCATTGTCAAGTGGCGGGAGAAAACTAAATTACTTCTTTCTTGCTTACCACTGCCACTGTAAGATGAGGTTGCTAAAATTGCCAGTGGTTGCTGGTATATACGGGAGAGAATATCTCCAACTCGTAGTCCTCCTCTGGCAAGACAGATAATCTGGTTAAATTCCCAACCGCACTCATAAATCTGAATAGCCAGTTGTTCAATTTTTTGGTGATAATCTGACCAAGAAACATAAAGGTCTGGCATAAGTTTAACGGGAGTGATAGATGGCTGTATTGAAGGCGATGTCTACGACGGGCTATTTGGCGTCGCAGATTTTTTATTTTAGTATGAGTGCAAAGTTTTATGAATGATTCTACAGCTGATGGCGGTGCCAAACGAGATGTTCTCAGTGAAAAACTCGACCTAAAAACAAAGCTGGCTTATGGTGCAGGAGATTTAGGGCCAGCAATCACCGCAAATATTTCCGTCTTTTTTCTGCTGGTTTTCTTCACGAATGTCGCTGGTATCCCTGCGGGTTTGGCGGGCAGTATTTTGATGATTGGCAAAATCTGGGATGGCATAAACGATCCGTTTGTCGGGTTCCTGACTGATAAAACGAAATCTCGTCGCTGGGGCCGTCGTCTTCCTTGGATGTTTTATGGAGCAATTCCCTTTGGAATTTTATTTTTCTTGCAGTGGATTGTACCGCAATTTAGTGCAAATAGGAGTGATAACATTTGGCCGCTGTTCTGGTATTACGTAGGGATTGGTGTATTATCTCAGGCGTTCTACACGGTTGTAAACTTGCCTTATACGGCGATGACTCCAGAACTGACTCAAGATTACGACGAACGCACCAGCCTTAACAGCTATCGCTTTACATTTTCTATTGGTGGCAGCATTTTATCGTTGATTTTAACGCAAATAGTTTTTTCACTGATTGCCGATCGCCAACAACAATATCTTGTTTTAGCAGCAGTTTGTACAGTAATTTCGATTTTAGGATTATATTGGTGCGTTTTTGGAGTCCGCGATCGCATCTTAGCTTTTGAGGCTAAACGCAGCCAAACTGAGGAACCTGCATCTCTCCCTTTCTTTGAACAGCTAAAAATTGTCTTTAGTAACCGACCTTTTTTATTTGTTATTGGTATATATCTTTGTTCTTGGCTAGGTGTGCAGGTAACAGCCAGCATTATCCCCTATTTTGTAGTCGATTGTATGGGACTCAAAGAATCAGATGTGCCCACAGTCATGATTGCAGTCCAAGGAACTGCTCTGTTGATGCTATTTGTCTGGGGAGCGTTGAGTAAAAAAATCGGCAAAAAAGTTGTTTATTTTCTGGGAATGAGTTTGTGGATTGTAGCAGCAGCCGGATTATTTTTCTTACAGCCTGGTCAAATAGTTTTGATGTATGTGATGGCTGTGATGGCAGGTATTGGTGTATCCACAGCTTATCTAATTCCCTGGTCAATGATTCCAGATGTGATTGAATTAGATGAACTGCAAACCGGACAACGCAGAGAAGGCATTTTTTATGGCTTCATGGTTTTGCTGCAAAAATTTGGTTTAGCTTTGGGACTATTTTTGGTGGGAAATGCTTTGCAAGTATCTGGTTTCAAAGAATCTGTAGCTGGAAGTCCGCTACCCATCCAACCGGAATCAGCACTGTTTGCTATTCGCGTTGCCGTTGGCCCCATACCGACAGTTTGTTTGATTTTTGGCTTGGTTTTAACGTATTTTTACCCAATTACCCGCGAGATGCACGCTGAAATTATGCTGAAACTCAAAGAAAGGCAAGAGAAGAGGGGGAGTTAAGGGAGCAGCCGACTTTTCACGGGATCTGGAAAACCCCTCTCCAAACCTCTCCCCTACAAGGAGAGAGGCTTTGATTTCTCCCCCTTCCCTTGTAGGGAAGGGGGCTGGGGGGTTAGGTTTTCCGTTGGCTTTTCCACATGACGTGAAAACTCAGGATTGCTTCCCCGTCAGTAGGCTTCCACTCTGACGTACATAGATCAAAGATAAATAAAGTAAAGTCACAGATCGCAACGGCTTAAAAAGAATTTCTTTCCAAAAGGGGTAGGCTAAAAAATAAATTATTAGTACACTAATGTTTAGTTTAACTAATATTGCGCTTATCTAATTAGAATCGATCGCAACCAGCCATTTTGCGGAAGATGCGATGTCTAAAGACAAGCTAGTATGTGTCTGTGCTTCCCCTTTCCCCCAGATTGTTGATATGCGCTGTTTAGCTCCTGTTCAGACGATAAAGCCTTCGTCTTTGGCTGCTGAAACTGTTCCTCGTTTTCAGAGCATTATTCAAAGAGGGCAGTTTTCGCTACTTATATTAACTCTAGCTTACTTGTGTAGTGCCTGTAATGCTTCCGAAGCCCAATCAAGTGGCAAAGAAGCAGGAAAAAAACGAGCCGTGCCAGTGGTGGTTGCTACTGCGACTCAAAAAACGATTCCAATACAGCTATCGGCGACGGGAACGGTGGAATCATATTCTACGGTATCTGTCAAGTCTCAGGTGGGCGGTCAGCTTACTGGTGTCTATTTTCAGCAAGGACAGAACGTTAAAAAAGGAGACTTGTTATTTAAAATTGATTCTCGCCCTCTACAAGCTGCGCTGATGCAAGCTAATGCTGCCAAAGCGAAAGATTTAGCCCAGGTGAAACAGGCACAGGCAAATGTCCTCAAAGCGATCGCTCAAGTGAACCAGGCAAAAGCGAATGTAGTCAAGGATAAAGCCCAGGCAACAAATGCAGATGCACAAGCGCAACGTTATAGTAGTTTGCTCAAGCAAGGGGCAATCAGTAAAGAACAGGCCGAACAGTATCAAACCAGTGCTGATGCTCAACAGGCGACAGTGAATGCAGATCGAGGTGCAGTAGCAAATGCTCAAGCAGCAGTGGCGGCAGCCCAAGCAGATGTCCAAAATGCTCAGGCAGTAGTAGCATCAGATGAAGCTGCGATCGACAATGCCAAAGTTCAGCTTTCTTATAGTTCTATTTACTCCCCAATTGCTGGACGCACAGGTAGCTTGAAGCTAAATCAAGGGAACTTGGTACAGGCGAATGCTACCGATCCGCTGATTACAATCAGCCAAATTCGCCCGATTTACGTCAACTTTTCTATTCCCCAGCGATTGCTGCCAGATATCAAGAAATACAGTGCAAATAACGGCAAGTTAGAAGTCGATGCTTTACCTCCTAAAGATGCAGGGCATCCGGTACGGGGTGAACTCACCTTTGTTGATAGTGGAGTCAATACCCAAACAGGCACAATTCAACTTAAAGGTACTTTTGCCAACGCTGATGAGCGCCTGTTTCCGGGGCAGTTTGTCAATGTAGTACTCAAACTCAGCGAAGAACCAAATGCCATTACTGTTCCTTCTCAGGCAGTACAGAGTGGACAAAAGGGGCAGTTTGTGTATGTAGTTAAACCTGACAAAACAGCAGAAATGCGTTTAATTACCGTCGGCGACACCGTTGGGAATGAAACGGTAATTAAGCAAGGCTTGAAACCTGGCGAGCAAGTAGTTACTGATGGACAATTCAACCTCGTACCTGGTGCCACAGTCCAAGTGAAACCGGAAGTGGGAAGCAGGGGGGCAGAGGGGCATGAGGGCAGAGGGGCAGGGGAGCAGAGGGGCAGAGGTGATGGAAAAGATGACCAATGACAAATGACAAATGACCAACTACTAAGATGAACATTTCCGAGCTATTTATCCGGCGTCCAATCATGACGACTCTAGTTATGGTTGGCATTTTGATATTTGGGCTGATCGCTTACCAACAGCTACCCGTTAGCGACTTACCCAATGTAGATTATCCAACACTCCAGGTAACAGCTAATCTGCCCGGAGCTAGTCCCGAAACGATGGCTGCCTCAGTTGCAACTCCCTTAGAGCAGCAGTTTTCTAGCATCGCGGGAGTGAGTTCGATGAACTCTACCAGTTCTTTGGGTAGTGCGCAGATTACGCTGCAATTTGACCTAAATCGGGATATAGACGGGGCAGCCCAAGATGTGCAATCTGCTATTTCTAAGGCAGCGAAGCAGTTGCCTACGAATATGCCTAATCCGCCATCTTATCGAAAGGTAAATCCGGCGGATCAACCAGTGCTTTATATCTCCCTGAATTCGTCTATTCTGCCCCTGTCAACTGTAGACAAGTATGCTGAGACATTGCTGGCACAACGTCTATCAATGGTAGATGGGGTGGCGCAAGTGCAGGTTTTTGGTTCTCAAAAGTATGCGGTACGAATTCAGCTTGACCCCGAATCACTTAGTGTAAAGGGAATAGGAATTGATGAAGTAGCAACTGCGATCGCTAACGGAAATGTCAATCTACCTACTGGGACACTTTACGGTAAGCAGCAGAATTCTACCATCCAAGCCAACGGTCAACTCAACGATGCCGCCAGCTATCGTTCTCTAAATGTGGCTTATCAAAACGGCGCACCAGTGCAGTTAGGTGAACTAGGTCAAGTTCTGGACAGTGTGGAAAATGATAAGATTGCAAGTTGGTATTTTCCTGTTAAGAAGGAGAGTAGGGGAGCAGGGGAGAAGTCGCAATCTAAAGTCCAAAATTCTGGCGTGCGGGCGATCGTTTTGGCAATTCAGCGGCAACCGGGAACTAATACTGTTCAAGTCGTGGATGCAATCAAGAAACTATTACCCACCTTTCGGACACAGATTCCGGCGGCTGTGAACATGGATATTCTCTACGATCGCTCCCAGTCAATTCGCGAGTCGGTGGATGATGTACAATTCACGCTGTTACTCACTATCGCTCTGGTGGTGTTGGTAATCTTTCTGTTTCTCCGCAATATCTCTGCAACAGTCATTCCCAGTTTGGCAGTGCCGCTTTCGATCATAGCGACTTTTGGGGTTATGCTGTTGCTAGGCTTCTCCCTCGATAACCTATCGCTGATGGCGTTGACTCTTTCAGTCGGTTTCGTAGTTGATGATGCCGTAGTCATGCTGGAGAATATTGTCCGCCACATGGAAATGGGTGAAAGCCGTATGGAAGCAGCCCTAAATGGTTCTAAAGAAATTGGTTTCACAATTTTATCTATGACCATTTCTTTAGTAGCAGTATTTATCCCGATACTTTTCATGGAAGGCATTCTGGGGCGACTGTTCCGCGAGTTTGCTGTGACTATTAGCGTTGCAATCTTGGTATCTGGCGTAATTTCCCTCAGCTTAACGCCAATGCTGTGTTCCAGATTCTTGAGTCCACCTCATCATGAGGAAGAGAGTGAGGGAGTAGGGGAGCAGGGGAGCGTAGGAGTATGGGAGCAGATGAGTATGGAAGAAATTCTTAATTCTCAGTCTCCAGTCTCTAATTCCTTATCCCCAGAGGAGGCTCCACCTTCTCCAGCCCCTAGTCTTCAGTCCCGAATCAAAAATTTCAACCGTCGTCTTTATAACTTTTCAGAAAATATTTTTAATGTGATATTGGGCGGATACGATTGGAGTCTGAAGAAATCACTCAAGTATCACCGCACAACGATGGTGATTTCGGGAGCGATTCTTGTAGCGACAGTGTATCTATTTATCATTGTGCCTAAAGGGTTTGTTCCCAACGCAGATGTCGGACAAATTACGGCAACTACTCAGGCATCAGAAGATATATCCTTTGATGAGATGGTAAAACATCAACAGGCTGTAGCTGCGATCGCTTATCGCGATCCGAATGTCGATTCTATCAACTCTAGTGTCGGGGCTGGCGGGCCAAATGCTTCTGCTAACGCAGGACGACTTTTAATTGAACTCAAGCCTCGCCATAAGCGCCGTCTCAGCGCTGATGAAGTTGTCCAGGAACTCCGACCGAAGTTATCAGTTGTGCCTGGAATTAAGGTATTCTTACAAAATCCCCCAGCCATCAATGTGGGTGGACAACAGACAAAAGCGCAGTATCAATTTACTTTACAAACTCCCAATATTCAGGAACTTTACCAGTATGCTCCAGCTTTAGAAGAGAAATTGCGATCGCTCTCAGATTTACAAGATGTCAACAGCGATTTGCAAATCAAGAACCCCCAAGTCAAAGTAGACATCAACCGTAACCAAGCTTCGGCTCTAGGTTTAACCGCAAATCAAATCGAAACTGCCCTGAGTAATGCTTATGGCACTCGCCAAGTTTCTACCATCTACGCCCCCGATAGCCAATACCAAGTAATTATGGGCGTGGAACCAAAATATCAGCAAAATGCCAACGCCCTAGATTTACTCTCAGTTCGTGCCCCTAGTGGACAACTTGTACCTCTTAACGCTGTCGCAACCTTGAGCAAAGATGTGGGGCCGCTGACTATAAACCACAAAGGGCAACTAGCATCTGTCACCTTCTCCTTTAACCTCAAGCCAGGAGTTTCACTGGGTAACGTCACTGGGAAAATTGAGCAACTCGCCCGTCAAACACTGCCGCCTACTATTAGTACAGCTTTCCAAGGTTCGGCGCAAGCATTCCAATCTTCAATTCAGGGTTTAGGATTGCTACTACTAGTGGCTATTTTGGTGATTTATATCGTGTTGGGGATTCTCTACGAGAACTTCATTCACCCGCTAACAATCCTTTCTAGCTTACCCTCTGCTGGATTTGGGGCAATACTAACCCTGTTGCTGTTTCAAGTTGACTTGAATATTTACGCCTTCGTCGGCATTATCCTGCTAGTTGGGATTGTGAAGAAAAACGGGATCATGATGGTTGACTTTGCGATTATTGCTCGTCAAAACGGTAAAACGCCTTATGAAGCTATCTATGAAGCCTGCTTAGTGAGATTCCGTCCAATTATGATGACGACAATGGCAGCACTTATGGGTACGCTACCCATCGCCCTTGGTTTAGGAGCCGGAGCAGATACACGCCGTCCTCTTGGTTTAGCTGTAGTTGGGGGGTTAGTGTTCTCGCAGTTTCTCACACTTTATTTGACGCCCGTTTTCTACACCTACATGGAGTCTTGGCAAACCAAGCTGAAAAAACGCAACTGGCGCAAACAGCCAATTTGAAACTCCCCCGACTGAACAAATAACGCTTGGTTCATTTGTTCAGTCGTGTTTCAACGATTCATATCAAGTTCGGGTGATTACTTATAATAAAACTTATCAATGTAGGTTGGGTTGAACGGCAGTGAAACCCAACATGAACAAGGATCAAGCGTTGGGTTTCGTTCCTCAACCCAACCTACAGATATTATAAGTATTTAACCGAACCTGATATCATTCTGGGGAAAATAGAATTTTTTTATTAAGCCTTTATTAAATATTTGCTTAACTGTCTTAATTGTCTTATCTGTCCTTGCATTTGCATTATGAAAGTCAGAATATAACATCAAGTATTCCAGTATCAATAAAAACACACAAAAAGTAGGATTATGAAGAATACAATTATTAAGTTAGTAGCTGTAGCTACTCTCGTTTTCTCTCTTGTCTTTTCGTGGGCCCCAACCCCTGCTTTTGCTTTTAATTTCAGCAGTTTGAATACGCTGATGGCAATAAATAGCGATGAGACTGTAGATAATACGATTTACAGAGTTGTAGTAAATCATGAGGAGCAGTATTCAATATGGCCAGCTGAGCGAGAGAATCCCCTTGGTTGGCGGGATGCTGGCAAAACTGGCTCAAAAGCAGAATGTCTGGCTTACATCGAAGAAGTTTGGACTGATATGAGACCACTTAGCCTTCGCAAGAAAATGGAAGAAGCTGCTCGTAACCAGTCTTAGCGCATTTCCTAGCTAGTTCTATCCTTACAACCCATTTACAAACTAACAAAAGCTCCCTATAAGTTATTCTAAAACTGTAGGGGGCTTTTGATATAGGCAGAAGTTGCTACAGACTGTGCAAAACACCGAAACGTGAAGGCAAAAGTTGCTACAGGCTGCGCAAAACACCGAAACGTGAAGGCAGAAGCTGCTACAGGCTGCGCAAAACACCGAAACGTGAAGGCAGAAGTTCTTACAGGGAAGACGGAACCTGCTACAGGCTGCGCGAAACACCGAAACGTGAAGGCAGAAGTTCTTGCAGGGAAGACGGAACCTGCTACAGGCTGCGCGAAACACCGAAACGTGAAGGCAGAAGTTAATTTTTAACTTGCTTAACTTTACTATAATTGCGATCGCCTGGGTTGGGTGCTTGGTGCGATCGCGAGGATCAAAAAAGTCGGGGAGCTTCTTTGTCACAATTGATTTAAGATTGCGATATCAGTTTTGCTTTGAGGAATAAAACCATGACTCAAGCCTTACGCAAACTAGTTACATTCGATGAATTTGTTGCTCAATACCCAGACAACCCACAACGACATTATGAACTTCATGATGGAGTAGTTGTTGAGATGGCACAACCCACAGGCGACCATGAAGAGGTTACAGGATTTTTGGTCAGAAAACTGAGTGTAGAATTTGACCGCTTAAATCTTCCCTATCTCATCCCAAAAACAGTATTCGTCAAACCA
Organism: Nostoc sp. EspVER01; assembly: GCF_034530635.1. Classification (NCBI taxonomy): domain Bacteria; kingdom Bacillati; phylum Cyanobacteriota; class Cyanophyceae; order Nostocales; family Nostocaceae; genus Nostoc; species Nostoc sp. EspVER01. The sequence goes on along the minus strand of NZ_JAVRCS010000018.1, from coordinate 50,981 downwards.
CTTGAAAACGAATCAGCTTATTCACCAGATGTCCTTATACTAAATCAGCCTAATTTAGTAAATGAACCTTTATGGAAAAAAGTATCGACTGTAAGCCAAGCTACATCCATTCCTTTAGTGGTGGAGGTAGTGAGTACTAATTGGCGTGATGATTACCACAAAAAATATGCTGACTATGAACAAATGGGAATTCCTGAATATTGGATTGTGGACTATGCCGCATTGGGCGGTAGGGAATTCATTGGCAAGCCAAAACAACCTACTATCTTAATTTGCTGTTTGGAAGAAGGTGAGTATCTAATTAATAAATTTCGAGGTAATGACCGTATCCAATCACCAACTTTCCCAGAATTGAATTTAACCGCAGAACAAATTTTTTGCGCTAGTGTGGTCAGCTAAATTTCAAGTCTCTATTAAAATTACATTAAAATTCAAGACTCACAAAAGAACACACGCGCAGCTGTTTACGCCAATCCACTTAAAATTATGTCTAATGACGCAATTATTCAATCTGAATTATTAGAACACAAAGCTGATAAAGAGCAAAATATCTGTAAAATTCTCAGTGTACAAGAATTAAGTCTTCTAAACGATCGCTCCAATAGCAAAGGACTAGTTCAACTGATTTTACACCTTACAGTCATGGGTTGCAGTGGCTACTTATGGGCAACAAACTTGGGTAATTGGTCAGTGGCTATACCAGCACTGTTAATCTACGGCTTCAGTCTGGCTGCGATGTTTGCACCGATGCATGAATGCGTTCACAGAACGGCTTTCGCTAACAATCGTTTGAATGATTTTGTAGCTTGGTTTTCCGGCTTACTTTCATTTTATAACAGCACATTTTTTCGCCGCTATCATAAATGGCATCACCGTTACACTCGTGTTCCTGACAAAGATCCAGAATTGACCGATCCCAAACCGAGCAATCTGGGCAAATACTTATTGATAATTAGCGGTTTACCGTGGTGGTGGGGTAAAATAAGCGGGCATTTTCAAGTTGCGACTGGTCAATTTGACAATTTTCCATTTGTGCCAGAAGCAGCACGAGTCGAAGTTATTCATTCTACACGTTGGCAACTAGGTATTTATGCAGGTGCGATCGCTCTTTCAATTGTAGCTAATCAGCCTTGGTTTATCCTCTATTGGCTGCTTCCCCTACTTGTCGGTCAGCCGATTCTCCGGTTTATTCTGCTAGCAGAACATACAGGTTGCACTCTTGATGCAAATCTGCTCACCAATACCCGCACGACGCTCACACTCTGGCCTGTACGATTTTTTATGTGGAATATGCCATTTCATGCAGAGCATCATTTGTATGCATCAATTCCGTTCCACGCGCTACCAAAAGCACATCAGCAATTGAGCAAACACTTTACTCACATTGAACCTGGCTATCTAAAAGTCAACTGGAATATCTTAACTAATCCGTAATTCGTAATTGGGCATTGCTTATTTCTCCTTGTCCCCCACTCTCTACTCCCCATTCCCTTTAATTTTAATTTGCTCTAAACTCGACCTGAACGCACCTTTATCAGATCATGAAGAATGATTAAGAAAAACGAGTATAGACAAACATGATAAAAATGCTAGCTGAAAACTTGATGGGAATTGAGACAAGCTTACAAATTAATTGGGTTTGGCTAAATGCCAGCTTAGAGTTTGCTAGTTGGGCACTCTTCTCACTTTTACTTGCTGAGATATTGAGAGATAGTTACCATGCTTTGTGTCACCAAGTCAATTGGCTTGCTAAATGGCACAACAAGCACCACATGGCTTATCGCCGGGATTTATCGATAGTTTCCCTAAAAATTTACCAAGAATCCCAGCTTTATCACGACATTTTAGAATCGAGTCTATTGCTGGTGGTATTGGTAGTCGTTGCTTTAATTGTCCAGCAAATGGGGTTATGGCTGGGCGTAGCTTATGGTTGTACCTTTTTGTATGGCGCGTCTGTGCGATATTTTCAGGGAAAAATTGATACGGATTACAACCACCTACCCGGCCCTTTAGAGACAATACCATCTATTTGGTGGGTGAATCGGTCTTACCATTGGCGGCATCATTTTGATGATGTCAACGCTTACTACAGTGGTGTCTTTCCTCTAGTGGATAAAATTCTGGGTACAGGACTGTCTCTCAAAGGTAAAACCATCGCTTTAACCGGAGCATCAGGAGCGTTGGGGCAAGCGTTGGCGGCTGAACTTGTCAAGAATAATGCTAAAGTCGTGGCATTAACCACTAATCCAGAAAAATTAGTCGAGCAAGTTGGGGTAAAGGTGGTTTCCTGGCAGTTGGGCAACGAAGCCAATCTGAAGGAGAGTTTAGAGAAAGTAGATATTTTAATTATCAATCACGGAGTCAATGTCTACGCCAGCCGTACATCGGAAGCTATCAATTCCTCTTATGAAGTGAATACCTTTTCAGCATTGCGGTTGATAGATATATTTTTGACAACTGTAACAGGCCCACAAGCAAAAGCAACGAAGGAAATTTGGGTAAACACTTCTGAGGCTGAAGTTTCTCCAGCACTGAGTCCGCTTTATGAACTCAGCAAAAGAGCGCTAGGAGATATTGTTACACTCAAGCGTTTGGATAGGGATTGTGTAATTCGCAAGTTAATTCTTGGCCCGTTTAAGAGTCAACTGAATCCTTATGGAGTGATGTCTGCACAGCAAGTTGCTCGTGCGATCTTATTTTTGGCACGGCGCGACTTCCGAAATATTATTGTGGCAATAAATCCTCTCACCTATCTGCTGTTTCCCTTAAAGGAAACTAGTACGTCACTATACTATCGAGTCTTCAGCCGGACAGCTAAAAGTGAACAGGACTTACGCAAACAATAGTCGAAAAGAATGATTTTGAGGTAGTAGTTTTTCAAGTTTAAATTGATAGATAAGCAAGTTTGTAGTAAGGACTTTAATCCTTATTTTCTAAGCCTGAAGTGCTTACTACAAACCCTCAAAAGTGAAAGTGAGTGCCTTAGCCTTGCAATAGTTTTGACAAGCAAGGGCGCAGGCGATCGCTAAATTAAAACAGAATTTGGATAAACTTGAGCAAGCGATCGTTTTTTAATAGCCATCATCCTAACTCCACCATTAGGAGCAAGGGTAAATCCACGTCGTTGCAGTTTAATAGGTTTATTTTCTACTAAGGTAAGTTGATAATTGGATAAAACTGTTGCGAGGACTAATTTGATTTCTAACTGAGCCAGGGCATATCCTAAACAGCGCCGAATTCCACCACCAAAAGGAATAAATTCCCAAGGGGAATACTGGCGTTTTAAAAAACGTTCGGGATTAAATTGTTGAGGATTAGGATATAAGTCTTCCCGGTGATGCAGAAGGTAGATACTTGGCATTAAAGTTGTATCAGGAGGAAACTCATATCCTGCAATATTTATGGATGATTTGGTAATCCGTGGGAAAAGCACTGGCAGGACTGGATACATCCGCAGGGTTTCTTGGCAAACTGCGCTTAAGTAAGGAAGTTGGGCAATTTCCATTGGGTTTGGATTTTCTCCCAAGCTGTCGAGTTCCTGCTGCAATTTTAAGAGAACATCTGGATTTTGGTGAATTTGATAGAAAGCCCACGCTAGGGTTGTTGCTGTAGTTTCATGTCCAGCAAATAAAATTGTGATCAATTCATCTTTTAATTCATCGTCGGTCATTGCTTGCCCATTTTCATCCCGTGCTGCCATCATCAAACTCAGAACATCACCTTGGCTCTGATTGTTCTTTGTTCTTTTCTCTGCAATTTCTGCTTGAAGTAGCTCATAAATATGGCTTTGTCTACTTTTCATCTGTCCCCAAGGAGTCCATTTTCCCCAATCTTGTTGTAAGAATGGCAAAAATAGCATACTGGAGCGCAAAGGAGAATCAGTCATATCCAACCAACTAGTAAGTAGAGGTAAAATTAGTTGATAGCGTTCCCCTTCACTTAAACCAAAGACAATTTGTAAAATGACTTCTAGACTAACTTTCTGCATAGCAGAACGAGCCACAAAAGGTTGATTGATTTGCCATTGGCTGGCGATTTGCTCAGTAATTAAGCAGATTTGTTGAGCATAAGTCTGTAGCCTTTCTCCATGAAAGGGGGGCATTAATAATTTTCGTTCTCGTCGATGGCGGGCACCATCTATTAACATGAGAGAATTTCGCCCAATCAAAGGTTCTGCAATTTTATTACCACGACCAATATCAAATTTAGAATCTTGACTGAAAATTTCTTGAATGGCTTGGGGATGGCTAATAATTACATAAGAACCGAGTCCACTCAGTTGCATGGAAAAAATATCTCCATATTTTTGACTATACTTTTGCTGAAATCCAATCGGATCGGCAATCCACCCGATCAATTGCCACCACGAAGGACTAGTAATGTAATTGGGTAATTGACTAAGCATAATATTTACCTGTGATTTCACTTCATAATCTCAAACAAATACACCCATTATCCCTGAGTAACCGTATTTAGGGACTGGCTCATGACCGCATTTATTAAGCTATCTAGCAAGCGATCGCGTGATAAAAATGTCAGTTCTTTTCCATACAACATTTCTTGTACAATCACGTAGGATGCCAGCGAACCAAAAAAAATATGAGCCATTGCTTCTGGGTCGTTGATTCCTAATTCTGGATGAGATGCGAAATACTGACTTAGGATTTGCCGACCGCGTAGCACAACGGTTTGGGTATAAAGTTTGGCTAGTTCTGGAAAGTTTTGTGACTCGGTGATAATCAAACGCAACAATGCCAAATAATCGGGATTATCAGCGACTTCGGTTAAATAAATTTCAGCAATTTGACGCAAAAAAATCGCTGGTTCATCATGTAATTTTTCGGTGCAAAAAATACTTTGAAAACAAGCGATAGTCAACCGTTCTATCAACGCTTTAAACAGCCCTTCTTTATCTTGAAAGTGACTGTATATTGTTTGCTTAGATACTCCAGCCGCCGCACTAACACGATCCATACTTGTTCTAGCGTAACCCTCCTTCAAAAATACCTGTATAGCTCCTTGCAATATTTTCTCCTGCTTGGGAGCGATCGCAGGTAAAGGATTTTCTAGTTGAAAAGTAGGGTCTATGGGCATGAAGAGTAAACTTTTTTACGTAATATCTTGTATTATCATACTAGACAGTCTAGTATATGACACTGAATTCAAAATTTTCAATTTACCAAATATTTTTCAAAATCCAGGGTGATACCATGACTCAGACTATCCCAACATCCCCGGAAAATCTCAAAGATGCAGTATCAAAGCAGAAAAGCCGCAAGAAACCGATCCTTTTAACGATTGGGGTGCTGTTAGTGGCTGGTGGTATTGGCTACGCGGTGTGGCGCTCTCAACCGCAAGTATCGGCAAATATACTGCAAGTTAGTGGACGGATTGAGGGTTATGAAACCGAGATTGGGATCAAGCGTTCTGGAAGAATTGAGACAATTGCCGTGCGTGAAGGGGCAGCAGTTAAAAAGGGGCAAGAGTTAATTAAGTTAGACGACACAGACGATCAATTACTGCAACAACAACTACTTGGTACTCAAGCGAGAGTGACATCTGCTAGATATGATGAACAGCAGGCAATTTCAGATGTAGAGCGAGTCACTAGAGAAATTCAAGAAATTAACAGCCAAATTAACGAAGCTAAACTTAATTTGCAGCAGTCTCAAGGGGATACCCAAGGAAGAATTGAGCAGGCACAGGCAAATGTAGCAGCAGCTAGAGCCACATTAGTGCAAGCACAAGCGCAAGTTAAACAAGCAGCAGCAGAAGTTAATTTAGCAAAAATCAACCGCGATCGCTATGCCCAATTGGTAAAAGAAGGGGCGGTAAATCAACAACAATTCGATCAAGCCCAAACTACTCTAGATACCGCAATCGCAACCCTAGAAGCACGACAGGCAGCAGTGAATGCCGAACGCCAGCAATTAAAGGCGACATCAGGAGCGTTAACTCAAGTTAATACTACAGGTTTCAATCCTGACATTCGCAACGCCCAGTTAACAGCTTTAGTCAGAAAGCAGCAACAAAGTTATGCTCAACTTAAATCTGCACAGGCAAAAGTCAACTCTGCCCGTGCCAAAGTCAAAGATGCCCAAGCATCAAATCAGCAAATCCTCACCCAGATTGCAGACTCCAAAAAAGATGTAAATGTAGTTAGTCCTTTAGATGGAGTAGTGACAGCCCGGAATGTCGAACCAGGTGCAATAGTTAGCAATCAGACTAATATTTTGACAATTGTTGACCCCAAAACAGTGTATTTTAGAGGTTTTATTCCCGAAGGCGATATTGGCAGAGTGCGTCTAGGACAAACAACAAAAATCTTCATTGATTCTGCACCGGGGAAACCATTAGAAGGTAAAGTAATTGCCATCGATCCACAAGCTTCATTTACACCAGAGAATATTTACTTTCAAAAAGATCGAGTCAGACAAGTAGTAGGAATTCGGATTAAAGTTCAAAACCCTGATAGCTGCTTTAACCCCGAAAAACCTTATAGGGAATCAGATTTACCGTGCGCCAAAATGGGGATGCCAGCAGATGCCGAAATTAGTTTGAAGGCAGGGGGCAGGGGGCAGGGGGCAGAGGAGCAGGGGAGTAGAGGAGCAGGGGAGCAGAGGGGCATACTTCTCTACGAGAGGCTGCGCCAACGACTGCGCTCAGTAACCGGGGGAGCAGGGGGGGAGGATAGCGCAGTGGTAGCGAGTCCGCGAACAGTGGCAGGAGGTAGAAGGGAATGAAACAGCAAATTACTACTTTCTCTCGAAACTTACCGCTATCATCTAGTTTGCCAACCACAGCAATTGAAGTTCGCGGTTTGCACAAGCACTATGGAAACTTAGCTGCTGTGCGGGGAATTGATTTGAGTGTCTACAAAGGTGAAATGTTTGGATTGATTGGCCCTGATGGTGCGGGGAAAACTAGTACATTTCACATTTTGGGTGGTGTGATGGAAGCAACGGCGGGGGAGGTGCAAATATTGAATCAACCTACACGAGATGCCCGATTAATCACAGGTTATCTTACTCAACAGTTTTCGCTGTATTTGGATTTGAGTATTGATGAAAACTTGCGTTATGCAGCAGGGTTGCGGCAAGTAGCAGATGATTTGTTAAGGGAACGCCGCCATAAATATTTAAAATTAATGAATTTAGAGCGATTTGGCGATCGCTTAGTGGGACAACTTTCTGGTGGGATGAAACAAAAACTGGCGCTGTGTTGTGCTTTAGTTTCGCAACCAGAAGTATTGTTACTAGATGAACCTACCACAGGTGTCGATCCAGTTTCCCGGCGGGAGTTTTGGGATGTGCTGGGGGAATTATCAGCCGAGGGGATGACAATTGTAGTTGCGACACCATACTTAGACGAAGCTGAACGCTGTCACCGCGTGGCTTTGATGTACAGTGGGCAAATTCATGAAATTGGTACACCCAAAGAGTTACGGGCTAACTTAGGCTTGCATCGTTTGGAAGTGCGAACACCCAACCTGGAAGCGACAGAAGAAATACTCTCCCAGGCTACTCAGAAAAATATAGTAGATGTGCAAACTTTTGGCGATCGCTTGGATGTCCTCGTTGAAGATATAAATTCCGGCGAAACCCAAGTCCGCGAACTACTGCAACAACATCACTTACCTTCTCCCAGTATCGAACATGGCGAACCCACATTAGAAAACGTCTTTGTCACGCGCCTGCGACAACAAGGTTCCGCGCCGCAGTTTTTTCCATTTCCTCGTTATCGGAAGAGGGGAGCAGGGGAGCAGGGGAGCAGGGGAGCAGAGGGAGTATTTAATACTCAGCACTCAGCGCTAGCGATATATGCTCGCAACCTCAGCCGTGTTTTTGGCAAGTTCCAAGCCGTTAAAGATGTCAACGTCGAAGTGCGCTATGGGGAAATCTTTGGGTTGTTAGGTGCTAATGGTGCTGGAAAAACCACCACCATTAAGATGCTGTGTGGATTACTAGAAGCAAGTGGCGGTGAAATTTCCTTGGGTGGTGAAACCGGAAATCTGCGTAGTGCAGACTTACGGCGACGCATTGGTTACATGAGTCAAAAATTCACTCTTTACGACGATTTAACTATTCTGCAAAATCTCGAATTTTATAGCGGCGTTTACGGCGTACCTCACAAACTCCGACGGGAAAAAATTGATTGGGTAATCGCTACCTGTGGCTTAGAAGGACAAGCAAACATGATTACAGGGCAGCTACCAGGTGGTTGGAAACAGCGAGTTGCTTTCGGTGCTTGCGTAATGCACGAACCAGATATTTTATTTTTAGACGAACCAACATCAGGAGTAGATCCGTTGGCGCGTCGCCAGTTTTGGAAGTTGATTAATGACTTCGCCCGCAACGGTACAGCCATTTTAGTGACAACGCACTATTTAGAAGAAGCTGAACAGTGCAACCGGATGAGTTTTATGGTTGCAGGAGAAACCGTTGCCGAAGGTTCACCCAGTTCTGTCAAAGCATCGCAACCGGGACAACTAATAGAAATTATGGTCAATCAAAACCAAGTAGCCTCCAAGATACTCAAACAACACTTCGAGTCTTGGCGCGTCTCGATTTTCGCTGATAGTTTACATGTTGTTCTCGATCGTCCCGAACAGGAAATAAATCAACTAGCTCAACTTTTAAAATCTAATCAAATTACCATCACTTCTTTACGTCCGATTCCTTTTTCTTTAGAAGATGCCTTTATTGGTATAGTACAGCGATCGCAAGAATAGAAAAAGAGTATGCAGCAAATTATCCTCCCAAAACCTCTGCGTTACTCTGCGCTAACCTCCGCGTTCCTCTGCGTTTAAAAACACTCTGATTTTTGCCAAAGCCGTACTTAATATATATGAAACGAATTATTGCTCAATGTGTAAAAGAAATAGCTCAATTCCGCCGCGATCGCCTGACGTTGGCACTAGCTTTTTTATTGCCATTCATAACTTTAATAATTTTTGGCTTTGCCATTAGATTGGAAAGTAAAGATATTCCCTTAATTGTGCAAGATTTCAACCGCACAAATTTAAGTAACAGCTATATTGAAAGACTGTATGCTACCAATCAATTTGTGCCTAAAAAATGGTCTGGTGGCAATCCCACACGCGATGCTATAGATAAGGGAATTGCCAAAGTCGCAGTCATTATTCCACCGGAATTTAGCCGTGATATTCAAGCAGGTAGAAGTACAAATGTGCAAGTATTAATCGATGCCACTGATGTTAACAATGCCCGTGTAATTAGAAATAGTATTCAGAGAGTGACAAACTTTTTCATGCAAGAGCATGGATTGCTACCTACTACTAATAGGATTACAGCACGAATGCGCCTATGGTTTAATCCTGGGAGATTAGAATCGCTGTATATTGTGCCAGGAACTTACGGAGTTGTACTGTGGATTTTTCCTTCATTGCTTGCTGCGATCGCAATGGTACGGGAAAAAGAAAAAGGGACAATTTTACAAGTCTACGCTTCTAGTATTAGTGCCACTGAGCTATTACTTGGTAAAGGATTAGCATACCTATTAATTGCCATCGTCGAGGCATTAGTAGTTATGATATTAGGCTCAATTATTTTCCAAGTCGGCATAGTTAACAACCCCATAACATTAATATTTGGCACTTTACTATTTCTGACAGATAGCGTTTTTTTTGGGTTGCTTTTAGGAGTCCGTAGTAGTAACCAAAATGCTGCTGTTCAAGGCGTTTCCCTCGTAGGCTTTATCACATCATTATTACTCTCAGGTTTTATTTATCCTCTCAACAATATTCCTTTCCCCTTATCACTACTACCTAACATAATTCCGGCGCGTTATTACATCGATATCACTCGTGATGCCTTCGTGCGTGGTACAGGATTTGGCGGAGTTTGGTTTGATTTGCTCATGCTTGCAGCTTTGGGATTAGTGTTTTTCAACGTATCACGCCGAGTTTTAAGCCGAATGCAATTATCAAATTAATCTATCTAGCTTTTGTACGGTTTAATAAAAAGGAATTTTATGAAACTTATTCAGCGATTATTTGATAGTCCATTTTGGGCATTAATGCGGAAAGAAATTAATCAAATTCTCCGCAATAAGCAATTAATTGTTTTGTTAGTTGTCCCGCCAACAGTCCAATTATTGCTGTATGGCTTCATCCTCAATCCCGACGTTCATAACTTACGATTAGGTGTCATTGACTATGCCAACGTCAGCGCTAGTCGAGAGTTAGTTTCAGCCATGACATCAAATCGAATTTTCACCTTAGAATCTGTACCAAGCAGTGAAAAAGCATTGAGTCGTCAGGTAGAAGAAGGAAAATTAGATGTCGGGGTAGTAATTCCTCCCGATTTTCCGCGTCAACTGGCACAAAAATCAGCAGAAATTCAAGTATTTATCGATGCTGTAAATGCTAATACAGCCGGGATTGCCGGAAATTATATGAATCAAATTATCCAGCAATATAATCTACAATTAGCCCAAGGTAAATTAAATCCCCCAGTTGCACCTGAAGTTGTATTCCTTTACAATCCCGGACTGACAAGTAGTTGGTTTTTTGTCCCAGGAGTTATGGGTTTAGTTTTAACATTAATTGGCACATTAGTATCAGCAATTACTGTTGTTCGAGAAAAAGATACCGGAACTTTAGAACAATTATTAATGACTCCAGCTGCTAACTGGCAAATATTACTATCAAAAATCGTCCCTCTAGCATTTTTATTGATGGGAGATGTTTTATTAGCTATTACTTTAGCAACAGTAATATTTCATGTACCATTTCGAGGTAATTTTCTGCTATTTTTGGCTCTATCAAGTATGTATGTATTTGTCGGGATTAGCTTGGGTATTATGTTGGCGACTGTGAGTAGTTCGCAACAACAGGTAGTTTTGACATCTTTCTTTATTAATTTACCAATGGTACAAACTTCTGGAGCGATCGCACCCATTGAAGCCATGCCACCTTTGTTTCAAACCCTATCGCTACTCAATCCCCTGCGCCATTATATTGCGATCGTTCGAGGTATTTTGCTCAAAGGTGTTGGCTTAGATGTATTGTGGATGAATGTTTTGGCTTTAGTCGCTTTTGCTGTTGTGTTATTAACTATTAGTGTTAGTAAGTTTCGCAGTCAGTTAAGCTAAAAGACAGGCTAACTTGAAAAGAGTTTATATCATGTCCGGCTAATAGTTATGATTACCAAATCTATGCAGAAAGCCCAAAAACCCTCCCTTCTGCACCTCTATAGTCTTAATGATATAGCAATCCTAAATCATTTGTGAAAAATTAGATCCCCGACTTCTCGAAGAAGTCGGGGATCTGGACACCGCGCATTTTCACAAATCAAATAGGATTGCTATAAGTCTTTAACCAGACATGATATCACAGGTCATTTTTAGGAATTTCCTCACGAAATTCTATGACCAATTGCATAGTTTCCACTACTAAATCGCGTAAATCTCGATTGAGCGCTACAGAGCCTTGAGACCCAAACCAACGGTCAAAAATAGTGACATATCGCTGATTACCATTGACGAATCCTTGCATGAACTTAACCAGAGAATAGTTGACTGTATCCAAGAATTTAGAGTTATTTTCTGGCACCATGCAAGCGATACCTTCTCGTGAATAGGGGCGATCGGGTACGATCGCAAAAGCATCTGGATTTTTTTGCTGTTGCAGCCATCCCTCTAAAAGAATGCTATCGGATGAGAAAGCATCAATAGTATCTTTTTCCAAAGCTGCGTATCCCTCTGCCCTAGTTTTAAAATATATCAGTTTAGCTTTGGGTTGTACACGAGCGATCGCTTGCTCATTTGTGGTTCCTGCCAGCACACCAATTCGCTTACCAATAAGTGATTCAGGAGAACCTAGATTACTTCCTTTCTTAACTAATAATTGGGTTCCAGTCGCACCGTAGCTGACAGAAAAATCTACTTTTTTATCTCGCTTCCATGTAAAACTACTAGCATCACAGACAATATCAACTTCTTGATTAACTATTTTAGGAATCCGCTCAGATGGGCTAAGACCAACTAATTGCAGTTTAATTTTTTTCCCTGTTTCTTTTTCTAATTGCTCTTTAATCAGAGTCAGCATGTCTACAGAATAGCCATTTAACTTTCCTTGACTATCCACATAGGCAAAAGGTAGCGCATCTCTACTAGTACCAGCTGTTAATACTCCTGTTCTGGCGACTTTTTTCATTACAGTCTCAGCAGCTACCACATTAGACATGAGCGTTGCAAACATGAGACTTAAAATAGGAATAGCAATTTTTTCATACATAAGCTTTAAGAGTAGGTAATTTTTTGAAAAAATCAAATCTGATTTACAGCGTATTTCTGGTACAAGCGATCGCACTAGTACAGCATGGCGTAAATAAACATACCATTCCAAACGGCGCAAGAAGCTCGGAATATAATTCTTTTAACTTTTGACTTCCGCCTTGCGGTACTAGGCTCAGGCTGGAGAGTTTCACCATCTTCAAGACGCTACGCGATAGTGCAAAGCACTCGCCAAAGGCGATGTCTACGCAAAACTACATAATTCGGTAAAATTGGGTAAAGCAATTTTTGCGCTCGTTAAACAAAGGTATCAGCAAACCCATGCAACTGAAACTCAGTGCATCTCGACTTCCCTTCGCCTCCCTGTTGTTAATCGCCCCCTTTTTCCTATGGGGGACGGCAATGGTAGCCATGAAAGGAGTCATACCCCATACCACACCGCTATTCATGGCAGGTGTGCGTCTGATACCAGCAGGGATGTTAATTCTGATTGCAGCAGCATTTATGGGTAAACCCCAGCCGAAGGGTTGGGTTGCATGGCTGTGGATTGCCTTATTTGCCCTAGTAGATGGAACACTGTTTCAAGGCTTTTTGGCGGAGGGATTAGTCAGAACTAGTGCCGGATTAGGGTCTGTGATGATTGACTCGCAACCTTTGGCTGTTGCCTTGCTGTCGTTGTGGCTATTCCAAGAACACATTGGTTTTTGGGGATGGCTGGGGCTAGGCTTGGGAGTCACGGGCATTAGTTTAATTGGCTTACCTGATGAGTGGATTTTACATTTTTTCAACTCAGGCGCGAATATGACAATGGGCAACTGGCAAGATTTGTTTGCTAGTGGCGAGTGGTTAATGCTGTTAGCAGCATTATCAATGGCAGTGGGAACAGTGTTGATTCGGTTTGTATGCCGACATGCTGACCCTGTAAGCGCTACAGGATGGCACATGATTTTGGGCGGATTGCCACTATGGGGAGTTTCATCAGTTGTTGAATCCCAGCAGTGGGAGAATCTGGGAGGAGCTGATTTCATCGCCTTGGGTTATGCTACCGTATTTGGCAGTGCGATCGCTTATGGGTTATTCTTCTACTTTGCCTCTAGTGGCAGTCTTACGAGTCTTAGTTCTCTCACCTTTCTGACACCCGTCTTTGCGCTACTATTCGGCAATCTTTTCCTCTCAGAAGTCCTCAGTCCGTTGCAGTGGGTAGGAGTATTTCTCACTTTAATCAGCATCTATCTCATTAACCAACGTGATACTTTAGGAGGACAAAACGACACAGTTACCGTCGGCGAGATAGCTAATATACAGCAACCAGTTTTAGAAGCATCTGCTAAAAAATTGAACCCCATAAGCCTAGCGGTTAGAGAATCGAAGCCAGAAATTTTACCTTAACTTGTTAAAATAATTCTTAATTAGTAATTGAGTAGGAGATGAGGGAGAAATCAATTCAAAATTTAAAATTAAACAACTTCTGCCTCCTTTTTCCTAATGCCCCATGCCCACTTGCCCTGAGCGAAGTCGAAGGGATGCCCCATTTTCAATTAAAAATGACAGTTAACATTTGGTCGTCTAGAATCTATTGTGGTATCGAAGATTTGAAAAGCACGTTCAGGCTGGAACTTGCAATATGAGGCTATGCCGTTCCTCAATTCTGATATTTACCTGTTTGTCTTGCGTGGGTTTTTACCCAAATCGCTCAAGCGCAGCCACACCTAACCTAGCACCTGAAATTTTAGAACTTGCACAAGCTAGTTCGACAATTACTGCTAGCCCGGCTGTTTTGAGATATGGTAGTCGAAAATCAGATGTGCAGAGACTACAAACCCAATTAACGCAGTTGGGATACTACAGGGGCGTAGTAGATGGACAGTATAACGCTAGTACGGAAATCGCTGTAGCTAAATTCCAGAAAGTAAAAGGTTTAAAATTAGATGGGATTGCTGGCCCGGCGACTCAGGAGAAACTGCAAGTAGCAATAGAGGCTAAAAAGCAGTTTGTCACCTCTCCAAAAGTTACCTCTCCAAAAGTTACCCCCCCAATAGTTACCTCTATTGCTCAGACTTCTGCAAATCCCAAAGCATCCGAGAGAGGTTTTATCTGGTGGTTACTATTTGCCATTGGAGTTTTAGGATGTAGTGGCGCACTTTTTTTTCTACTGAGGTCATTTCAGAAGGGAAAGCAAGTGCAAAAGTCCGAAATATCAGAGCCTAAAAGTTTGAGTGAAGCTAACAAAGAACCGATTACACCACCTTTCCTGGAGACTGTCACTACTCTACAAACCCCTCCACCAACATTTTCCACACAATTATTGCTACCAGAAAAAACTTCTCGTCTTGCTAAACTCAATATCGTGGAGGAATTAATTCAAGATTTACGCAGTTCTGACCCAACCAAGCGGCGCAAGGCTATTTGGGATTTGGGTCAGCAGGGAGATTCACGGGCAATTCAACATCTGGTTGACCTGATAATTGATGCTGATTCTCAAGAAAGCAGCTTAATCTTGGCAGCTTTGTCAGAAATTGGCATCCGCACACTCAAACCAATGAACCGTGCTTTAGCAATTTCAATTCAAGATGAAAGTCCACAAGTGCGGCAAAATGCGATCCGTGACCTGACGCGCGTTTATGACATGATGGGTCAAATGAGTCAGATGTTGCACCATGCGCTACAAGACCCAGATGCCGATGTGCAAGCAACAGCACGATATGCTTTAACTCAGATGAATCGAATACGAATACGTGACTTGCCGGAGCAACAGAGTCTACAGGAAGATTCAGACAATGATTCACAACATTGACACTCCCCCGCTAACCGCCAAGCGGTGTAGCGGGAGATTCTGGTTTCACGGAAACTGAATCTGCTATCAGCTTAAAAGTATTTCAACTGGATTTGGATATTGGTATCTGGCCCTGCCACTAAAAATGCTGCTTCGCTAAATTTGGGCGCTCTTGTGCGAATTTCTGGGTTGCTGGAAAATCCAAAACCTTCGCTTGGTATACCAAAAATATTGCTATTGAGAGTGCGGTCATTATTTTGATCGTGGAAGACAGCAACGGCGTAACTACCTGCTTTCAAGTTATCAAAGGTAATTGGTAAGGGATTTTCAGTAATCTTGGTACACTGCTTTTGTAAGACGCGATCGCGATCGCTAGGAAATCCTTCACTGCTAGCAAATATACTGGCACAGACTTGTCCTTGTTTATTCTTCAAGCCATCAATTTCCACGGTGAGTTTGCCGTTAAAATTTGCTTTGGCACTAAATGACCATGCCAAATTTCCCATCACTGCCAATAGCAGCATACTAACTCTTAAGCCTTTAAGCATAAAATTTTCACAAGGTAAAATGCGATCGCTAAATTATTGAAGGAGTCAGGGAGCAGGATAGCGCAGCGTTTTTCTTCAGGGGGAGACACTACGCGAACTGTAGGCTTGTCTGCGTCACGCTATGCGAGCTTGCTTCCCTGTAAGGGTACGCCAACGGCATAGCTTTTCTACCATATGCTACCGACGAGGAGCGTCGGGCAATTTTCCTCCTGCCTCCTGCCTTTCTTGATAAAGCACTAATCAGACAAAAAGTAGGAGGTATAAAACCCCCTACTTCTCTCTGCTTGGATAGAGAATTTTGCGGAATCAGTTCAATCTACTAACGGTGTCTTGGTAGCTCATATCAAGAATATGCCAGAGGATGAACCAAAGAAATATTTCCCCTAAAGTCTCCCAATTGAGCCTTGTTCATCAGAAAATCCAGTTGCATCACCTTCTTTGAGAAATCCACTGTAGGCTTCCATACCGTGTTCGCCGATATCCAAACCTTCTAATTCCTCTTCTTTGGATACTCTAATACCTAAAGTCGCTTTTAGTGCCAACCAAAAAATACTACTGAGTAAAACAGTGAAGCCACCTACTGAGAGAACGCCCAGCAACTGAACACCGAACTGTCCAAAGCCACCACCTGAAAATAAACCTTTTTCTGGGCCAAGTGTATACCAAGTAAAAACACCAGGGCCAACAGACCATAGACCAACTGCTAGGGTTCCCCAGATACCACAAACTAAGTGAACTGAGGTAGCTCCCACTGGGTCATCAATGCCAAGCTTGTCAAAGAATGTTACAGAGAAAACTACTAGTACTCCAGCAATGAAGCCAATTACTAAAGAACTAACGATACCTACGTAAGCACAAGATGCTGTAATCCCAACCAAGCCAGCCAAAATACCATTGATAATCATTGACAGGTCTGGTTTACCTAAGTACAACCAAGCTGTGATGGTGGCGGCAATTCCACCGGCAGCAGCAGCCATGTTAGTGGTTAGAGCAATATGACTGATTGCACCAGGATCGGCAGCCATTACAGAACCTGGGTTGAAACCAAACCAGCCCAACCACAGAATCAAACAGCCCAAGGTAGCAATACTCATGTTGTGACCGGGCATTGCTACAACTTGCTTGTCTTGATATTTACCAAGACGGGGCCCAAGAAATGCTGCCCCCATCAAAGCTGCCCAGCCGCCTACAGAGTGAACCACTGTACAACCGGCAAAATCCCAAAAGCCTCTGTCTGCTAGCCAACCACCACCCCAAATCCAATGTCCGGTAATGGGATAGGCAATGCCTACGAGTAAGAGGCTGAAAATTAGGAAGTCAATAAACTTAATCCGTTCGGCTACTGCACCAGAAACGATTGTTGCTGCTGTTCCAGCAAACACTAGCTGGAATAAAAACTTAGCTGCTAAAGGTACACCAGCCCAATTAAGGGCACTGAAGATCCCTTTATAAGCGTCTGCTGTGGCGGGACTGTTATCTGCTCCTTTTAAGAAAAACCCATTCAATCCAATGAAGTCATTGCCATCACCGAACATTAAGCCAAAACCGATGACCCAAAAGGCAATGGTAGACAGAGCAAATACAATCAAGTTTTTGGAAAGAACATTGACAGCATTTTTCTGGCGACAGAAGCCAGTTTCTAGCATACCAAAACCAGCGTTCATGAAGAACACTAAAAAAGCAGCGATCGCAACCCACAGGGTGTCAATAGCAATTTTGAGTTCTGCTGTCGTTGGCCCTGCGGCTGGAGCTTGGGCAACTGCGGCATAACCCCAACCCAACACAATCAGACAAGCGATAGGTAAACAAGCTTGCCAACTAGGAGAAAGTCGCTTAATCAGATTAAATAGCTTGACGTTGGAGTTGGATTGTGAATTGACAGCATAATTTCTTGCAGACAAATGCCTCTTTTTTGTTTTCGATTTTTGTTTGTACATGAATTTAAGCGTCATCCTCTAAAACCATCCTCAAAAAAAGAAAAAAACAGGTTAATCAGAAAAAACTGTTGTCCGAAGTTAGATCCAGTGGTTTTTGATATTTTTCTTTTAGACCACTTGTTTAAAAACCAGAAACTCAAATAACCTTAGTAGGAGTTTAAGAAACTATTGGCACATTTGTAAATATTTTTTATAGTTCTTCGTAAGAAATTTATGATGTATTTTCTGAAATAGTCAAGTCTTCTTCACTTAATCTTTAATCTTTGAAAAAAGTTGGCTGAGAAAGTGCCCAAAATTGTCTTGAATAATGTCAATAAAAAATCAGGTAGAAAGTAGCAATGAATCTGTGAAATATACATTATGACTACCGTAAAATGGCTTTTTTCAGCGAAAAGTGTGATTATTGGCTCTATTCACTATCGAGAACACCGATTCCTGGAGTCTGAGTCTGATTTTTGTCTTCTTCTGCAATAAATTGCTCGATTGTATAAACATCAGGCCATACTGACGCGCCGTGTTCGTAGGCATCGATCCCAATGCGATCGGCTTCGGGAGCGACACTTAAGCGTCCCAGCGCTTTTAGACCAGCCGACGGTGAAAACTGCGATCGCTACTACACCTAAAATTTGTATACCTCATAAATCAAAGCCGCCACCTAAAAATAACCCTGCCTTTTTGTTAAGGGTTACTTCTGCTTGACCTAAAAAGCCAACACAGAAACCATGAAACTAGTTCCTGATTTTACTTTGGTAAACTTATGCCTCAACGGATAAATTTGACTGATTGTCTATTTAGTCAAACCAAAAAACTGTATTATAAAATACAGTTTTTTGGTTTTGGTGATGAAATATAACTCATTGATGCAACAAAAAAGCAACTATATCTTTTCTAGCTAGATATTTCCGACATCATCATCAATTGGACAATTATGGATGTTGTTAACTTTTTATACAAAGAGTTAATTATTTGTGACTTTAAAGGTATGTCAATTTATCACTACACTCAAAGTTTTGTATTAAAAGCAACGCAGATTTTCCACTCTTATCCTGAGATGGCAGCTTGGTCGAGCTATTTATACAAGATACAGCGTTTTGCAACTACATGACTGACATCGAATTGTTACAACAAGGCTAACAAACCTAATTTCCTGAAAAAAACCGGGTTTAGAGTGCCTTTAATATGGGAAACTTGGCAATATTCCCTATAAATCAGATTTAAGATGAGTAACACAATTTCGGATATTGCAGTCAAGACCATCAACGGTGAAGATAAGCAATTAAACGACTACACTGGTCAGGTACTCTTAATTGTAAATGTGGCTTCCTTCTGTGGTTATACTTCTCAATACGAGGGGTTAGAAAAGTTGAACCAAAAGTATGGAGAAGCAGGTTTACGTATTTTGGGGTTCCCTTGTAACGATTTTGGAGCGCAGGAACCAGGAAGCAATGAGGAAATTGTGCAATTCTGCACGAGTAAATATAGTGTTACCTTTGAACTATTCGATAAAGTTCATGCCAAAGGCTCACAGCAGCATCCACTTTATGAGCGACTTACTAAAGCTGTTGAGCCAACGGGAACTGTTGCTTGGAACTTTGAAAAATTTTTAGTTAATAAGCAAGGTGAAGTGGTAGCTCGATTTAATAGTAGTGTCCAGCCAAATTCACCAGAGCTAATTGCCACAATTGAGAAGGAATTAGCAAAATAGTCATTAGATAAAAAGTTCTGTACTATTAATGATTGACTGTTAGCTCTGGACTGTTAAAATTATTTACTTCTAGAGAATTAATTGAGAAAATCGTCTCAATGAGTAGTTTAATTTATTTGTGTCTAATTTGTCATGAACGTTGCAATCATTGGTTGTGGTTATGTTGGTTATAAAGTTGCTCAATATTGGCAGCAAGATATGAATTTTGTTGTCAGTGTAACCACAACTTCGCCTGAGCGTGTCCCTGCCCTACAATCAGTATCTCAAAGAGTTGTAGTTACCTGTGGTAATGACATAGATAGTCTAAAATCAGTTTTGCATAATCAAGATGTTGTACTTTTGAGTGTTGGGGCAAAAAATAGCGAAGTTTATGAAGAAGCTTACCTACAAACTGCCCAAACTTTAGTTTCGTGCTTACAACAGATTAAGAGTGTAAAACAATTAATATACACAGGTAGTTATGCAGTATATGGTGACAGAAATGGTGTATGGGTAGATGAAGAAACACCGCTTGCGCCTCCTAATTTAAATGCCCAAATTCTCCGAAAAACAGAAGAGGTGTTACTATCAGCATCTAGTGAAAATCTCCGTGTTTGTATTTTCCGCTTAGGAGGGATTTATGGAACTGGTAGAGAACTGTTGAAAATATTTGGTAGATATTCTGGTACAACCCGTCCGGGCAATGGTGAAGATACCACAAATTGGGTTCATCTAGATGATATTGTTGGTGCGATAGAATTTGCCCGTCACCGTCGTTTGCAAGGAATTTACAATCTGGTAGATGATGCACATCTCACCAGCCGAGAATTGCTAGATAGCTTATTTGAAAAACATAATTTACCCAAAGTAGAATGGGATACATCTATCAAGAATACTCGGCCATATAATGCTTGGGTATCGAATGAAAAGCTCAAAGAAGCTGGATACCAGTTGATTCATCCACAGATAATTTTTTAGCAAGTATTAAAAACTAGGAATTATGCAACCATCTGCTGTAGCTAACACAACTAATCTGACAGCATCTCCTAGCCAGTTTTACAGTTGGCAGAATTATCGTTGCGCCTACGAAGTTCATCAACCAATTAATACAACATCTGAAGGCGTTCCCTTACTGTTAATTCATCCGATTGGCGTGGGATTGTCGCGGCGATTTTGGCAACGATTTTGTCGCGAGTGGTATAATTCAGGTCAACGTAATTCAATTTACAACCCTGATTTACTAGGATGTGGTGAAAGTGAAATGCCCCGTATAGCTTACACTCCTAGTGATTGGGCAGAACAGTTGCAGTTCTTTTTACAAACAGTAGTCCAAAAACCTGTTATTCTAGTAGTGCAAGGTGCTTTATTGCCAGTTGCTATCCAATTAGTCCAAAAGGAATCAAATTTAATTGCCGGACTGGTACTTTCTGGGCCGCCAACGTGGGCTTTGATGACAACTAAACCACCAGAATGGCAGGAAAAATTCCTTTGGAATGTGTTAGATTCGCCTTTTGGTAGTGCTTTTTATCGCTATGCACGCACCCCAAAATTTTTACGTTCTTTTTCGATTCGTCAACTCTTTGCTTCTGAAAGCGCTGTGGATGCAGAGTGGTTAAATACATTGCTTGCAGGTGCAGAAAATCCTGCTACTCGCCATGCAGTGTTTTCTTTTTTAGCAGGGTTTTGGCGAGATGATTATACTAGTTTGATTGCCTCGATTCAGCAACCAACATTAGCGGTTATGGGCGAAACTGCATCGAGTATTAGCCAAGACAATAAAAAAGAAACGCCAGACGAACGCTTGGCTCACTATCTTGCTTGTTTGCCTGAAAGTCAAGGTATGAAAATAAACGGACGTAATGTTTTACCCTATGAATCAACCGCTGAGTTTGTAGCAGCGATCGCGACCTTCATTAATAAAGTCTTTTAGCTGATTGATAGTTACATTGTACCAGTTCTCCCATGATAGGTTATGACTGGAATTGATTACTAAAGGCAAGCAAAATTATGTTACCCAATCATCGAGGACAAAGAGTACCCAATGTCACTTTTCATACTCGCAAGGACAACCAGTGGGTAGATGTGACAACCGATCAGTTATTTGCTAATAAGACAGTAGTTGTCTTCTCTTTACCGGGTGCTTATACTCCGACTTGTTCATCCACTCATCTCCCTGGATACAACGAATTGGCCCCGGTTTTCAAACAAAATGGTGTCGATGAGATTATCTGTATTTCTGTTAATGATGCCTTTGTGATGAACGAATGGGCAAAGGATCAAGAGGCAGAAAATATCACACTAATTCCTGATGGAAATGGTGAATTTACTGAAGGCATGGGTCTATTGGTAGATAAATCAGACCTGGGGTTTGGGAAGCGATCGTGGCGGTATTCTATGCTGGTTAGAGATGGTGTAATTAACCAGATGTTTATTGAACCAGAAGAGCCAGGAGATCCCTTTAAGGTATCGGATGCTGAGACAATGCTCAGATACATCAACCCCCAAGCAGTAAAGCCCGAAGTAGTTTCTCTGTTTGCGAAAGTGGGTTGTCCCTTCTGTGCCCGTGCTAAGGCAATGCTCAAGGAACATGGCATCAACTACGAAGAAATTACCTTGGGTAAGGATATCACCACGCGATCTTTACGAGCAGTTGCAGGTGCGACAACAGTTCCCCAAGTATTTATCGATGGTAAATTAATTGGTGGTTCTGAGGCATTAGAAGCCTACTTCGCTGCTAAATAGGTTTCAGAAATATGTAGGTTGGGTTGAGGAACGAAACCCAAGATTTAGTAGGGTTTGTTGGGTTTCGCTATTGCTCAACCCAACCTACGAATATTCTTAAACCTAGCAGTATTAAGTAGAGTTGCACAGCCATCAACTGTTTCAACTTTAGGTGAAAGTCATGATATTTTTGACTGTAGCCTGATTTTTGAGAATTGAAAACCACAAATCCCCGACTTCTCGAAGAAATCGGGGATTTTGTTTTTCGCCAGCAGTTAACAAATCTTCAGATCGATAGATGTATTTTTGTCCAGCTATTCACTAATGATCGGATAAAATTGATTCGGATTAAATTTACATTTATTTAAAAGATAATATGTTTGCCAGAATTCGCCGAATTTTGAATCAATTTTTTAGTAATTCAAGAACAATAAACAACGAACCACTGAATAAAGTCAGTTTAATTGTCATTATTATAATTGATATTTTTATCTTAATTAATGTTTTTACCGGACTCGATGATATTAGTAGATGGCATATCAGTCCGACTGAGGCTTACCCATGTTATTCAGAGTGGCAAAATTACCGGACAAAAACTACTAAAGATAAAGACTATGAAATTGTTAGACTTTCATTGCCATCTTACACCAACAATCAACTCAATTTTCGGCGGAACTATCAACAAGCCGAAGCAGGACATCTGGGTAAGGTTTCTCAAACTTGTTTGCAATATGCCGATTACAAAGATAAGATTAACAATCCTGAAAAGCAGCAAATTATTAGAACTATCGATCAAAAACAAGCAAAAATTAGTAGACTTCAACAAACCAATGGCACTATTAAATCTCAGTATGACTCAACGCTATTAGAAAAAATAGCCGGTCAAGGTCGCGAACAATCAATTAATCAAGTTAGTGCCGAAAAAGCTAAACAGGCATTAGAAGAAAATAATCGCCAAATTTCTACTCTTCAACAAGAAAATTCTACTCTTAAAAATGAACTACTTGCCAAACCGGAAAGTATTAGTTTTATAACATTTATTAAAGATGATAATCGATTCCAAGAAGTTGACAAAGGCTATCAGCAGGCATCATTTTGGTATCCAAGTATTCAGCTTGGTTTTCAGTCTCTCTTTCTTTTACCACTGATTCTCATTGCTTTATTAGTTCATAAATTTGCCCAAAGAAGAGGATATGGACTCGTCTCGCTAATTAGCTGGCATTTGCTAGTTATCTTTTTTATCCCATTAATCGTTAAAATATTTGAATTTCTGCAAATAGGTGCAATATTTAAATTTTTATTTGATATAGTCAGTGCCATTTTTGGCGGTTTACTTTTCCTGATAAATTATGTTTATATCTTGCTGATTCCAGTTATTGGTTTTGGAATTATCCAGTTTTTTCAAAAGTTTGTCTTTAACGCTAAAGTTCAAGCAGCTAGCAGAGTTCAAAAATCAAGATGTGTCAATTGTGCCAAGAAAATTCGACATCTTGATACTTACTGTCCACACTGCGGTTATTATCAGTACATTGAATGCCATAACTGTCATAATCTTACTTATAAGCATTTGTCGTACTGTAAACATTGTGGAACTTCTCAAGTTTCCAGTAGTTTGTAATTCGTGAAGTCATCGATCGCCCTTTAAATTTAGACATGGAAAAAGAGAAACAAATCAATAAAGAGAGTCAATCGCCGCTTGATTTTCTGAAAAACCTGTTGATTGCTCGTTGGCGATCGCTCTTACTCCTTTTGATCGGAGTCTATTTACCTTTGCAGATATTTGAAATCCTGACAGTGAGGATATGGGAGAATCAAGCGGGCTTTCCGTGGGATGTGCCGATTCTGTTAGCAGTTCATTCTACAGCAAACCCACAGTTAGATGTTTTAGCTGTCACCCTAGCTACAATTGGGTTGCCTTGGACGGCGATTCTAATTTTGGGGGCGATCGCACTAATATTACTACTTCAAAAACGCTGGCGATCGCTAGCTTATTTACTCACCGCCTCAGCAGGAAGCGTCATCATCAACCGCACAGCAAAGCAATTAATGCATCGAGTGCGTCCACAATTGTGGCAATCCATTGCACCTGAGTCTAGTTTTGCATTTCCCAGCGCTCATGCGATGACGAGTGTAACGCTGGTAGCAATTTTGCTGTTCTTAACTTGGGCTACCTCTTGGCGCTGGTTAGTTCTCATATTTGGCAGCTTATACATCATCGCGATTGCGTGGTGTCGTCTCTATCTGGGAGTTCATTTTCCTAGTGACATTCTCGCAGGTTGGATGGTTGCATTAGGTTGGACAATTGGTGTCAGTCTGATTATCAAACCCTATAGAACTATAGCCAAATCCGTAGATGGCGAAGGTACTAAAGATGAAACTACCTTACTACCAGAAGAAATAAAGTCGATAAATGAGGAGTAATATCAGCCCTCACCCTAAATCCCTCTCCCAAAGGAGAGGGACTTTGAAATTGCCTCTCCTTCTCGCAATTTTGGGAGAAGCAGGGTGGATAGGAGTACAGGGGCGATCGCCTCTACGGATCAACGCTCGTATCCGTGCTTGCAGTTCTTCTAAATCTAAAGGTTTGATCAGATAATCGTCTGCACCTGCATCAAGTCCCTGAATCCGCTCTCTACTACCGTCTTTCGCCGTCATCAGCAGAATCGGAGTGAAGCAACCACCAGAACGCAATCGCTGACACAATGTAATTCCGTCCAGTTTCGGTAATCCGACATCTATTAGTAATAGGTCATCGTTTGTACTTTGCGTGTATTCCCAACCCATTTGTCCGTCTTGTACGACATCAACAACATAATGTTGCTTAGTCAGAGACTTCAACAAGACACTTGCTAAAATTTCTTCATCTTCGATTAGCAAGATTCTCATACACCCGTCCAAAATATAATTTGCTACTTCACCCAAAAAAATAGTACAGTAGGTGACTATTTTTCTACAAGAAAGAAATATAAGAATTTAGCAAGTCTTCTTATTTCGGTTACATTGAATTCACCTTATACCTAACAGTCTGGCAAGCCAACAATGATTGGTGAGGACTGGGGAAAGGGGAAAGGGAAAAGGGTAAGGGATTTAAACCCTTTCCCCACCAAGTTCCCTTGGCGTACTACTAGTACTCTGTCAACCCAAAAATGCGCTTGTGAGGGCGGGGGTAAAGGGGAAAACCTTTCCCCATTCCCCTTTACCCTTTACCCCGCTTTCGTCACGAAAGCGAACTACTAGCTATTAACTTCTCGCTCTAAAAAATGGTTCCTTCCAAACGAGTTTATTTATTATTGGTTTTAGGTATTGCGATCGCCCCGATCCTATGCTTATTTCTTACCATTAGAGCAACCATCGCCATCGCTGTGCTATTTGATGCCATTATTCTCGGACTGATGGTTGTAGATGGTTTGCGGGTGCGGCGTTCTCGCGTGCAAATTACCCGCGAATTACCGTCACGATTATCCATTGGGCGGGATAATCCCGTAGTGCTAAAGGTGACATCTCCCAATACCGACGCCCAAATTGAAATCCGCGACTATTACCCAACAGGATTTGGCGTGTCTGCACCTGCACTCAGCGCCATTATTCCCAGTAACAGCACTGAGGAATTGACGTATACCGTCCACCCGACACAACGGGGAGAGTTTCCTTGGGGAAATATTCAAGTCCGACAGATGGGGCTTTGGGGATTAGCTTGGGATGATTGGCAAATTCCTCAAAGTCTGCCAGTGAAAGTTTATCCTGATTTAGTGGGATTGCGATCGCTCACAATTCGTCTGACATTGCAATCATCTGGATCGATGCGCCAATCTCGCAAAACTGGTATTGGTACAGAGTTTGCCGAATTGCGAAACTATCGCACTGGTGATGATTTGCGGTTTATTGATTGGAAAGCTACTGCCCGTCGGGTTGGGGCTTATGGTAATGCCATGCCACTGGTGAGGGTTCTAGAACCAGAACAGGAACAAACATTACTGATTTTACTCGATCGCGGACGGCTAATGACGGCAAAAGTACAGAATTTGCAGCGATTTGACTGGGGATTGAATGCAACTTTATCCTTAGCTTTAGCAGGTTTACATCGAGGCGATCGCGTGGGTGTTGGTGTATTTGACCGCCAAATGCATACGTGGATTCCCCCAGAACGCGGCCAACATCATTTGAATCAGCTAATCGATCGCTTAACTCCAATTCAACCAGTGTTATTTGAATCTGATTATTTGGGGGCGGTAACAAATGTTTTGCAGCGACAAACTCGCAGGGCGCTTGTAGTAGTGATTACCGATTTAGTTGATGTCACTGCCTCTACAGAACTCTTAGCTGCACTCTCCAAGTTAGCACCCCGCTACCTTCCATTTTGCGTGACTTTGCGAGATCCACAAGTTGATCGTCTAGCACACACTTTTACAGACAATGTTGCAACTGCCTATACCCGTGCAGTAGCACTAGATTTATTAATGCAACGACAAGTAGCTTATGCCCAACTGAAACAAAAAGGTGTATTGGTGCTAGATGCACCAGCAAATCAAATTGCCGATCAGTTAGTTGAGCGATATCTGCAACTCAAAGCGCGAAATCAACTTTAGTAATTGTCACTTTAAGTTGTGTATTTTTATTCAATTATTTAGCGGAGGTATAAACTTTGCTTAAAATTATCCAGGTAGAGACTGATGAACATAAACTTCAGATACAAGAGGTATTTTGGGAATATTTTAATGAGACTAAGGTGATGTTCAGCAATCAATTCGGCATCAATTTAAATGCTCATACATTCTTTGAGCAATAATCGAGCCAACTGGATTTTTATGGAATTAGTTTTAAAATGATCGATATCCGTTGTGAAACTCTGTCAGACTACACAGCAATAGCTGAGGTTAATACACTAGCCTTTGGGCAAGAAAACGAGGCTAAACTTGTAGAGAAAATTCGCAATTCTGACCGTTATATTTCAGAACTTTCTCTAGTCGCAGAGGTTGAAAATATTGTAGTCGGTCATATTTTATTCAGCTACATTGACTTGGTGGGTGAAGAAACACTCCAGGTACTTGGTTTAGCGCCTTTGGCAGTTCGTCCACAATTTCAAAGACAAGGAATTGGCAGCGCACTAATAAAAGCAGGGTTAGAACTAGCAGAAGCAAAAAAAGAAGCCATAGTAATTGTACTAGGTCATCCCCACTTCTATACTCTCTTTGGTTTTCAGCCTTCTGTTGTTTATGAAATCGAATCTCCTTTTCCAGTACCAGAGGAATTTTTCATGGTGAAAGCACTACAAAGTTATCAAAAGCAGTATAAAGGCAAGGTTGTTTATCCGGCTGCTTTTGATGAAGTATAATATTATTCCCATGTGAAGTTTAGTTAAAGCAAGAGACGCATGAATCATCGTCAAGACGAAAGACTATTGTAGAGACGGCGATTTATCGCGTCTTTGTGTAATAAATTAGATTTTTCAAACAGCCTATGAGTTAAGAGCGTTTAAAATTACTGGTGCTGAAATTACACCTTTGTCCTCTAACGCAGCTGCAACCCGTAAAATTAATGCTTCATTATATGGTGCTGCAATCAGTTGCACACCTAAAGGTAAGGCATTTTGGCACTGAATTGGTACTGATAAAACGGGTAAACCAATAAAAGATAATGGCTGAGTAAATAGCCCTAAATGAGGACGGACAAGAATTTCTTCGCCATCCAAAATCATAGTTTGTTGACCAATTAATGGTGCAGAAATTGGTGTCGTTGGGGCAAGAATGACATCGACATTTTGAAAAACTTCCCGAACGCGATCGCGATACCATCTTCTAAATCGTTGTGCTTGGATATACCAGCTACTAGGAATTAACGCCCCAGCCAAAAAGCGATCGCGTGTTGCTGGATCAAAATCTTCAGGACACAATCGCAATTTTTCCAAATGCAGATTTGCACCCTCGCTAGCTGTAATCACAAAGGCTGCTGCACGGGCGCGGTCTGCTTCTGGTATGATTACGTATTTAGTGACTTCTATTGCATCAGCTACTTTTTGCACTGCTGCTAAAGCTGCTGGTTCTGCACCTTTGGTAAAATAATCAGCTGCAATGGCAATTCTAATATCAGAAATATCTTGTTTGAGTTGTGGTAAACATAATTCAGGTGGACGCTTTGTACAAATGGGATCGCGATCGTCTTCTCCCTGAAGCACATCAAACACCGTAGCGATATCCTGCACCGAACGCGCAAAAGGGCCAACATGGTCAAAACTACTAGAAAATAAAGCTACCCCAGTACGAGATAATCTTCCATAAGTTGGCTTGAAACCAAAAACGCCACACAACGCCGCCGGAACGCGAATTGAACCATTAGTATCAGAACCCAATGTCAGCGGTACTAACCCAGCCGCAACCGCCGCCGCCGAACCACCCGATGAACCACCAGCAACTCGCTGTAAATCATGGGGGTTATGAGTAGCACCGTAATGAGAGTTTTCTGTTACAAACCCATAAGCGTACTCATCCATATTCAAAGCACCAAGCAAAACAGCACCCGCTTGTTTTAGCTTCGCGACTGCGGTTGCATCTTGACTAGCTTCTGGGTTTACTGCATTGATTTTCGATCCCGCCAGAGTCGTAAAACCAGCGATATCGAAGAGATTTTTCACCGCAAAAGGCACACCAGCAAGCACTCCAGGATGATTACCTTGAGCAATTTCCCTATCAATCAGTGCTGCATCTGTTAAAGCTGTCTCAGCAGTGATAGTCGTAAAACAGTTGAATAGATGATTCCGCGTTGCGATTCGTGCTAACGCAGCTTTCGTAACCTCCACTGCGCTAACTTTACCTTCGCGTACAGCAGTTGATATTGTTATGGCATCGGCTGAATCAAAGTTCATGCTGAAATATTAAAAGATAGCGCGTTTAGCTTTTTGAGTAATAGCAGTCAGCAATAGTTTTTGCTTCAGTAAAACATCAAGATAGCTATTCTGAGTTTTCACGTCATGTGGAAAAGCCAACGGAAAACCTAACCCCCCAGCCCCCTTCCCTACAAGGGAAGGGGGAGAAATCAAAGCCTCTCTCCTTGTAGGGGAGAGGTTTGGAGAGGGGTTTTCCAGATCCCGTGAAAAGTCAGGATAGCTATTCTTGAAACAATTATGGTTCAAAAACTGGTGCAACTTCGATTTCCTCTGGTAAAGGGAAAGAATTTACCAGATTAGCGATCGCCATAATTCTCTCAAAATTTGCCACCACACCATCTCGATACTCATCTGTTAACTGCAAATCCAACAACAACCCCATCAGATCGACATACTCACCCACATCAAACCCTTCTCTTCTCATCTTTCTTCCTTTGCGGTAGCTTGCGGCAAGCCGTTCGCGTAGCGTCTCGTAGAGAAGCGTCTACGTTATCTTAAACTTTAGCGAACCACAGAGGAGCGGAGGATGCAGAGAGGAGTGAGAAATTATATTAATTTGGTTTTCCATAGTAGACTCCTTTGCCGTCGGTGCCAATGAAGACTAGCCCAAATTGCTGTTTGCTAGCTTCCATCACGTTCGGGACATTGCCAATGGGATTTAGAGGATTAGAGATATTTGTCCATGTTTGCCCTCGATCCAAAGAACGGAAAATTCCTTTTCCCATACCAATGACTTTGCCATATAAATATAGTGCTGGAATTTTACTTCCTGTTTGTGGCTTGCCAAAAGCAAATAAATTAGCTTTCTCCACATTAGCTATTTTGGCAAACTTCGCACCACCGTTTGTTGAACGATAAAGCCCATTAGAATCAAGACTTATCCAAACTTCGTTACTCACTCCCGGAACTGTTTTGAGCATAGACCAATCTTCGCTAGGAAGTGTTGAGTTGACAACACTGAAGTATGCGGCTCCATCCTTACTGCGGTAGACTTTGCCATCGTTATAGTAGTAAAAAATATTGCCATTTACTTTGTCTGATGCCAATGGTTGACCCCAGTACCACGGCCCTTTGGGCCCATTGGGTAAACCTAATACTCCACTCCAAGAAGCTCCACCGTTAGTTGTACGTATAGGTTGTTTCTCGCTGGCGATCGCTACAAACAAACTTGGATTAGTTGCAGACATAGCTACCCGGAGTGGCATAATGTTCTGTGGAAATGAGGAAAAGTTCTTCCAGGTATGTCCGCCATCTGTGGAAGTTCCTCCTGTAAAGGTATTGAACCCTCGATGTCCGCCAACGCGTACCATACGTAAAGGATCTTTTTCACTGTACGCAATGCTGTATGTTTCTTGATACCAAGGGCCGTTACTACCGCCTAATTGAGTAGATGGGTAAGTATTTAATTTCTGGCCATGGTTAAAGCCTTCTACATCAGCCACACCGCTTAACAATAGTGAGCCTTTTGGAGGTGAGATCAGTTCAAAAGCAACTGTTTCCTCATGTCCTTTTTCATAGTTAGACCAGGTAGGCTTGTTAGCATTGATATTGTCTGCCTGCCAGGTTCCGAACCAGTCTGTTAACCAAATTTTGCCCGCAATATTTGGGTCAAATTCAATCGCTGAGGCCGCAGAAGCAAAATACCAGTTTGGCCACCAAGGTACTTGAGGATTCAATGAATGGGTTTTCTGTTGCCATGTACTTCCACCATCGGTAGATTGAAAGACTCTAGAGTAATTAGTACTTTCATGGTATTGGTCATAAGTAACTAAAACGTGATTAGAGTTCTTGGGATCTACAGAAAGCCCATTAAATGAAATAGTTTTGATGTTAGTCGGCGTAATATTCCTCCAAGCCCCATTGGCATATTTGCTAACTCCTGAAGTGTGCGTTACATACAGTACTCCATTGCTATTAAGCGCCATTCGATTTGCTTTTGATGGGCTTCCGGCTATTCTGCTCCAGGTAACACCTGTATCGGTAGACTGATATATCCCGTCTCCATAGGCATTTGCATAAACCAAGCCAGAATTCTTTTTGCTAAACAAAATTCCTGTAATACCAATGTATGCATTGGGTTTTCCAGAAAAAGAACTTACTTTTTTCCATGTTTGACCAGCATTTACCGACTTCCATAGCCCATCCAAACGTGAACCAAAGAAGATGATATTAGTATTAAATGGATTAACTCCCAGCCTTTCCCCCGTCCATCGCTTAGTTTCGTTGCCACCCATTGGCAAATCTATGTTCAGTTTGTTCCAGGTTTGACCTTTATTGGTCGATTTGAAGATTGTTCCTAAGCCAGCCTTAGTATATTTGCCTGCTGCAATATAGACAACATTTGGATTGTTAGGGTCAAGCGCTAATCCTTCTCCGCCGTAGTAGTTACTTTTATCAGAACCAAAGTGATCTGTTAATGGAATCCATCTCTTCTCTAGCGAATTCCAACGATAGAAGCCACCGATATCGGTTCTAATGTAGGCTAAATTCTTCTCTAAAGGATGCAGATAAATATTGGTAACATAGCCTCCTCCCCCTATGGAGACATGATTCCATTGATACCCAGATGTTGTGCTGCGACTAGGTTCAACGGTTGTAAGTGCTACGGTCGTAGCTAGAGTGAGCATAGAAAAGCGGATTATTTTCCTTAAAGGAATATGGAACAAGCGAATGCTCATAATAGTCTCATTTGTAAAGGAATGAAGACAGAGATAATACTTAGCAAATAAGACTAAGCAGTATAAAATTAAGTGAAAATGCGGTATGCATTCTCCCCTAAGTTGAAAGGTGACGTAATGTTTTCCAATAGATGATAGTTGATATAAATGTTTTGGCAAAATAAAAATACTTTGTCAATATTTTTTATAAAGTTTATGTATAATTTGTTATAACTACTTAAAAAAGCGTGCAACCAATTACAAGTAGTTTTATGGTTACTTATTAACAGATATTGTTACTAAAAGTTATATTTTTATACTGAGAGAGCAAGAAGAAGTTTCCTTGCTTGTTGCAGCACCGACATTGATTTGGGATGAAAATGGAGCTAGACGACTTGCATAAAAATATTTAGAAGTTTGTGTAAAACGGAGACGCTACGCAAACAGTACTGGACTCAATATAGTTCAGTTAAGCAAAGCGCAACCCAACAAAGTTCTGCAAATGTTGGGTTTCGTTAACCCAAGCGTATTGATATAGCAATCCTAAACGAGTTGTGAAAAATATAGATAAGGAAACGAACCGCGAAGAACGCATTTGCGTAGCGTCTCGTAAGAGTTGGACGCAAAGGGAAGAAAAAAGAAAGAGATATGTAATTTTCACAAATGATTTAGGACTGCTATAAATAATGTATGTTTCAGCATCCAAAAATTAAAGCATCAAATGAATAAGCACCAGGGTCAATTTTAATGATTAGATAATATCGGTAGGCAGAAAACTTCTGCGATTGCTTTGATTACCACACAGGATCTCCCACTAATTGATTATGAATTCTGTATCTTCTTCAAGATACTCCAGAAACTCTTCTATTAATTGATAGTAATTGTTCGTAATTCTTTGGTGTATCAATATCGATATCTCCTCGTGGAAACGGAATAGAAAAGACTTCATTGAGGTTATTAGTAATAACTTTCTTTGCTCCTGAAGTTTCTTTTAAAGCGGTAAGTTCTGAAAAAAATGTCTGATTAAATAGAGCAGGTACACCTAATGTATCGCCATATTCACAAGCAATAATCGATTTTTTTGTCGAATAATATGCATCAACAAGTTGATTGATAATTTCGGGAGAAACAAATGGCTGGTCGCAAAGTGTAATAACTACTGCTTCTATTTTTTGCGGAAGATTATTTAACAATTCAATACCACTCTTGATTGAAGTACTCATTCCACAAGCCCAATCCAAGTTTTTAACTACTTTAACGGGAAGTTGTTTAATTTGGGGATGGATCTGTTCTGCATTGGCTCCAAGTACTACTACCACAGGTTGACAAACTGAAGCGATCGCAATTTCTGTAATATATTGTAAAAAACTACGCCCTTGGTAAAGCAATAGTTGTTTCGGTGTACCCATGCGTGTAGATGCACCAGCAGCAAGAATCATAATGGCTATGGTTGATTTATCGTTGTCTATAGCAGTCATAAAAACTATGTGGTAAGTAGCAAGTTTGAATTGCTTTCATAACATTGGTGAATTGGTTGATTGCGATTTCTTAAAAAATTACCATTGCGGTTTGTTAGCACTGCTTGAATTTCTGCAATAATAGCGATCGCTATTTCTTCAGGTGTATCTGCTCCAATGTCAATCCCAACAGGGCCATGCAATCTTTTTAATTGTTCAGTAGTATACCTTATTCCTTGCAGAGATAAATCTTCAAGTAATTTTTCAGTACGCAGCTTTGGCCCTAAAACCCCTATGTAGGGTGCAGGAGATGGCAGCAGCATTTTCAAAATTTCCAAGTCGTCAAGGTAATTATGCGTCATGACCACAGCAACTGTGTGGGCATCTATAAATACCTGTTTTTGTACAATTTCTCGCCGAGTCAAAATCACATCACAAGCTATTGGAAATCGCGCTTTAGTTGCCTCATTAGCTCGACAATCGACCACAGTAACGTCCCAACCTAATGCTTGAGCAAACTGTGCTACGGGTATAGCGTCATAACCTGCACCAAATATTACTAAAGGCGTGGGTGGTTGGATGACTTCAATAAAAACTTCTGCACTGCCTAAAGGTAACTGATAGTTTTTTATACTAGACTTTTGATTAGTAAAAGCTGTTTGAGTATCTAATTGCAGAGATTGAATTAAATTTGGATCTTTGATGTCAGCGATCGTTTTACCATCAGGATACAGCAGTAAGCGCGACCCAAGTTTCACATCTACTTCGCCTTCAAAGGCAAAGACTGTAGCAATAATACCCAAATGTTTTTTATGAAAGCACTCTTGCATAAAAGCGATCGCATTTGGTGAATTTTCTTTTTCAAGACGTTCGATGAGAACTTGCACTGTCCCATTGCACCCCAAACCAAAGCCCCAAAGAATATCTTCTGAGGCGGTGTTATCATAAGTAATAACAATTGGTTCGCCGTCCGACATTCGTTGTTGAGTATGCTCAAATACGTCATTTTCCAAGCAACCAGCGCTGATTGTTCCAATCATCCGACCTGTATCTGTCATCAACATTTTGGCACCCGGTCGGCGATAGGTTGAACCTTGAGTTTTGACTACAGTAGCAAGAAAAGTAATTTCACCATTTTTTTGACTTGATTGGAAGCCTTCTAAAATTGCTTGTAACTCGTTCATTTGATTGCTGATTTTTCTGTTTCTAGCAGTTTATAAACTTGAGTAGGCAGTGACTGTGCCATTGTCCATCGCTGCTAGTGTCAAACACTCCTTAGATTTGCTGCCCTTTTACGATTACAGTATATACGTTAGATTGAGGTGCGCTCGCGGTGTTCTGCTATCCAAGATAAGCGAAAACACCACTAAAATCATGCCCCACAGGATAGTTGTCAACTTTCGTCATTTATCTATCACAAGAGTTAGCACGGAATACTGATTTTCCCCATATCACAGTTTTGGCAGAGTACTTTAAACTTATTCCAAAAAGGTGAAACCCTAATGAGTGATTCTGGTTTATACCAATGAAAACTCAGTAAATCTCAGCAAGAAAGGTTAAAAATTTAATTTTAATTGTAGAGCTTGACACTTTCTACTTTAAAATATGAATCAAATTTCATATGAATTGCTATTTATTTGCGATCGCAGCAGTTGTTAATCTTCGCTAAACACGAGATCGTTCGCTGCAAAGTAACTTCGGAAACAAGAAAAATCTATTCCTTTAAAGGCAATGAAATGAAAAATAGCAGCAAGAAGCAGGTTGACTGCGTAGAAAAGCTGAAGGTACTGGCAGATGAAACTCGTCTAGCAGTATTAGAACTTCTGATCGACAGTCCCAAACACGTCGGAGAAATGAATGCAATTTTGGGCTTGGAACAAAGCTTGCTCTCCCATCATTTACAAGTTCTGCGTCGCTCCCAGTTGGTTGTGCGATCGCGTAATGGTAAAGCAATTCTCTACCGCCTGGCTCCAGAGGTGGAAGTAACTACTGGCAAAGCTTTGAACCTTGGCTGTTGTGTCCTCTGTTTTAATTAAAAAACCCGAATTCGGGTTGAAAAGTAACTAATGAAAAATTCTCAAATTTTACCTCTGGCGATTGGGTTGGCTACCTGCATTTGGTTACAAGGCTGTTCATCAGCGAATCGAGATGCAAATAATCCAAATCAGCTTCAGGGAAAACTAGTACTTACTGGCTCCAGTACAATTGCACCGTTAGCGGCTGAAATTGGCAAGCGTTTTGAATCTCAGCATCCAGGTGCGCGAGTTGATGTGCAATCAGGAGGGTCTTCGCGTGGGGTTTCTGATGCTCGTCAAGGTGTCGCTAATGTTGGCATGGTTTCCCGTGCCTTGTTGAAGCCAGAAGAAAACGATTTAAAAGCATTTTCTATCGCTCGTGATGGAGTGACGGTAATTCTTTACAAAGACAATCCAGTAAAATCGCTCAACGACAAGCAAGTTGTAGATATTTACACAGGCAAGGTGACGAACTGGAAACAAGTGGGAGGTACAGATGGAGCGATTACAGTTGTTAACAAAGCCGAAGGACGTTCCACTTTAGAATTATTTACCCATTATTTCAAACTGAAAAATACAGATATCAAAGCCCAAGTAGTAATTGGTGACAATCAGCAGGGAATTAAGACAGTTGCAGGAAACCCCAATGCCATTGGTTATGTATCTATCGGATCGGCAGAAAATAGTGCAGCCAATGGAGTAGCTATTAAGCTGCTATCTGTAAATGAGATAGCTGCAACAACAGCCAACGTCCAGAATGGGACTTTTCCGATTTCTCGTCCACTTAACTTAGTAACCAAAACCCAACCTCAAGGATTGACAAAAGCATTTCTTGATTTCGCGCAATCACAACAGGTAAATGACATTGTTCAAAAGCAAAACTTTGTCGTCGTCTCTAAATGACTTTTGGTTAATTTGGATACTGCGTTTTTTAGCGGCGATCGCCGGAGCGATCGCACTTTTAATTATCGGCTTTTTGATTCTGGAGTCTCTACCAGTCCTCAATCATGTTGGAATAACACGTTTTTTTACAGACTCTTCCTGGAACCCAACCGCCGGATTATATAATCTCTTACCGATGTTATTGGGTACATTTTTGGCAATGGTTGGCTCAGTAGCGATCGCGACACCTGTAGGAATTCTATCTGCGGTTTTTTGTCAATTCTACGCCCCACCAGTAATGGCGCGGTTATACCGTCGCTTAATTGAACTATTAGCAGGAATTCCTTCTGTAGTATATGGTTTTTGGGGATTGGTGGTGCTGGTTCCCATGATTGGTAGGATACATCCACCTGGGCCAAGTTTACTCGCGGGTATTGCCATTCTCACGGTGATGATTTTGCCAACAATAGCGCTTGTAGCCGATGCTAGTTTCGCGAAAGTCCCAACTTCTTACCTTCAAGGAGCAGCAGCTTTAGGATTATCCCGTTGGGCAACTATCTCTAGAGTCGTGCTTCCTGCTGCCAAATCTGGATTATTCACAGGCTTAATTTTAGAAACAGGTCGAGCAGTTGGCGAAACAATGGCTATTTTGATGGTGTGTGGCAATGTAGTCCAAATGCCAAAAAGTATATTTGACCCCATCCGCACGTTGACGGCTAATATTGCTCTGGAAATGGCTTATGCCACAGGAGATCACCGTTCGGCGTTGTTTGTTAGCGGTTTAGTCTTGATGGGAATGATTGTGCTGTTAGTTGCGGTTGCGGAAGTCATCAGCCAAGGAAAAATATATGGGTGAACCTGTTGTAAGTCCTAAAGATTGGTTGCTAACAATCATTGTTTGGACAACTGCTGCCCTAGTTACTGGTATCTTCCTTTGGATACTCAGTGATATCCTTTGGCATGGGATAGGACACTTGACGTGGAAATTTCTGACAACTGAACCAGAAAATGCTGGCAGAGAAGGGGGAATTGCCAGCATTCTTGTTTCCACTTTTCTGATTATGGCAGTGTGTATGGCAGTTTCTATCCCCATTGGTGTTGGTACAGCCGTTTTACTGGCAGAATTCACCCCCGTGGATAGTTGGTTTGCTGGGTTGGTGCGGCGTAGTTTAGATGTACTGGCAGGAGTTCCCTCTATAGTCTTTGGGTTGTTTGGCAACGTTTTCTTTTGTCAAGTTTTGGGGCTGGGATTTTCTATTTTGTCGGGAGGATTGACTTTGGGGTGTATGGTGCTACCAATTTTAATTCGCTCTACAGAAGAAGGATTTCGCGCTGTTCCCAATGAGTATAGATTAGGAGCCGCAGCCCTTGGTTTTTCCCGTACGACAACGTTATTTCAACTGTTGTTACCTGCTGCTGTCCCTGGTTTGGTTGTGGGATTGGTGCTGGGTATTGGTCGAGCGATCGCAGAGACGGCGGCTTTAATTTTTACTAGTGGTTACGTAGATAGAATGCCAGAATCACTGCTAGATTCCGGGCGTGCCCTCTCGATTCATATTTTTGATTTATCAATGAACGTCTCTGGCGGAGATGCCAATGCTTACGCCTCAGCATTAGTCTTGCTGGTATCACTGCTGGTGATTAATGGTACAGCAGCATGGATTGCAGATAATTGGTTGCACAGGAGAATTTTTTCTGGATGAAATCAGCAAATATCGCTACTGGAATTGTTAAACCGTTGATTGAAACGGAGAACTTAACTCTGCAATACGGTCAAAAAACCGCATTTGCTAATGTCAATTTGAGTGTGAATCTGGGGGAAATTTTAGCATTGGTGGGGCCTTCTGGTTGTGGAAAAACTAGCTTTTTGAGTTGCTTAAATCGGTTGACAGACATGATTCCCCAGTGTCGAGTCCAAGGGCGAATTCGCATAGGTAGTTTAGAAGTGCTAAATACCAAAACGAATGCGAACGCGTTGCGGCGGCAAGTTGGGATGATTTTCCAAAAGCCTAATCCTTTTCCTTTATCAATTTGGAAAAATCTGGAATTACCTTTGCGAGAACATGGTATTCGTAAAGAACAAATCGATGCGATCGTCGAGACAAGCCTGAAAGATGTTGGACTTTGGGATGAAGTCAAAGACCGACTGCAAACTTCTGCCTTAGCACTTTCTGGCGGACAACAGCAAAGGTTGTGCATAGCTAGAGCCTTGGCTTTGCAACCAGAAATCCTGTTATTGGATGAACCTTGTAGCGCCCTCGATCCAATTGCCAGTGGAATAGTTGAAGACTTAATTACTAGTTTGCGTCAGCGTTATACCTTGCTGATTGTGACGCATAACTTAGCACAAGCCAAGCGCATCGCGGATCGAGTTGCTCTGTTTTGGGTGCAGTCAGGTGTTGGGCAATTGATTGAGTCAGGTTCAGTAGAGCAAATTTTTGAGTACCCCCAACATCCCTTAACAGCAGCTTATGTCACGGGTGCAAGGGGTTGATTTGAAAAATATAGAAATAGACAAACGAATGAAATCATTGCCCCTCCGCTTCTTGGTGAGAGAAGTTATGAACCAAGCTATCTCTGTTGTAAGGGACTTGCGTGAAAATAAAGTACCAATAAACCGAGTTTCGACACTATTAACCCGCATATCCCTAACTTCAAATGGCGATCGCCATTGCGCTACTTGCTAATTAGTATCGTCTTACGGTTTTGTAATTGCATCGGTCTGTTATGTTAATACATCTGTCTGTTATGCCAATACATTGACCTGTTATGTTAATACATCGGTCTGTTATGCCAATACATCGGTCTGTTATGCCAATACATTTGTCTGTTATGCCAATACATTGACCTGTTATGTTAATACATCTGTCTGTTATGCCAATACATCGGTCTGTTATGGGACTCCCAAATAAAAAAATATACAACTATTTATTGTGGGGTGGGCGTCTTTCCATTGGTGTCAACTTAACGCTAAACATCACGTCCGCCAGGGATTGTAAATCCCTGTCTCATAGCTAAAGTCCTCTGAAGAGGACTAAAGAGCGCGAAAACTTTCAGTCTACTTGAGTAGACTTGAGCAATTAGTCTCTTAATTAGGGACTTCCAGAAAATAAATTATCCAATTTACTCAGATAATATTTTTCTTTCTCCCCCTGCCCCCTGCCCCCTGCTCCCCTGCCTAGACAGCGATGGGATATTTTTTTATTTGGAAGTCCCTTATATTCCCTGGCGGGTGAACAACACCTAATCAGTACGCTATTTTTGGCTTAAGTTGACACCAATGGCGACACGATAGCCCATAGTTCAAGGCGCTCATGTTGCCCACTCCACAAGATTAGATAATTTATTTCTTGGAAGTCCCTATCTTAAACTATCCTTTTTAACCTTGCCCGATCTAAAAATTTTATCTTACTGATATTTTTTTGTTGTAATGGGTACATTAAATATACAACTTACTAAGTATGCATGTATGCCTCCCCAAAATACAACAAACCGTTTGCGCCCTCAACTGATTAGTCAAGATATTGACTCATTCCACGGTTTACAAACCGTCAGCACCTACAACACAACTCGTGCTGATGCCTCAACTGCTAATTTACAGGAAGCTTATCAGGCAATGTTAATTTTTCAGCAAACTGAAACCGAGAAACTAGCTTTATACCGTGCGGCTGCTGATGCTGCCCGATTAGCAGAGTGGGAATTTCATAATGCTGTATTAGCGATGAAAGAAGTTGTGCGCGGGCAATATGGCTCAGATAGCGATCAAGCCCAAGCTGTGGGATTGAAAAAAAAATCAGACCGCAAGCGTCCTTCGCGGAAAAAGACAGTTGCGATGGCGTAACCGCCCGCTGGAAGCGATCGCAAGTTAATCAACTTGTTTAAGTTTAAAAATTAGCGATCGCCTCGCCATATCTACAGCAGTTTGTCTAAAGTAATTGGCAAATCGCGCACACGCTTACCTGTGGCATGATAGACTGCATTAGCGATCGCTGCCGCAGCGCCAGTAATGCCAATTTCACCAATTCCTTTGACACCAAGCGGGTTGATATGTGGATCGTCTTCATCCACAAACAACACCTCAATATCAGGAACGTCTGCATTCACTGGTACGTGATATTCACCTAAATCATGGTTGACAACGCGTCCTCGGTTCGGGTCTGTTAGCGTGTGTTCCATTAACGCCATGCCGATGCCATAAATAATCCCACCGATCATTTGACTGTTGGCTGTTTTAGCGTTGAGGATGTGTCCCACGCCAAAAGTTCCTACCCACCGGGTTACTCGCACTTCACCCAAATCAGGCTCAACGCGCACTTCGGCAAACTGCGCTCCAAATGAGTGCATTGAGAACTTCTTTTGTTCCTCTCCAGGCTTGGCATCTGCACGCGCTTCGAGCATTTTCTTTCCATGTCGTGCCAAGATTGCCTGATATGTTTCGCTTGCAGACGATTTATTTTTTAAGAAAAAGCTGCCATCTCGCGCAATTACATCCTCAGCCTTTGAACCATAAAGCGGCGATTTTTGATCGGCAAGTGCTAGTTGCAAAAGCTGACTGCGTGCTTGATTTCCCGCTAAATGTACGGCTGAACTGACACTGGCAGCAGTTTGGGAACCACCAGAAATAGGGGTTTGTGGCATCTTGGTATCGCCTAGTTCAAACCGGACTTTGTTAACTGGTAAACCAAGTGCTTCGGCTGCAACTTGAGTCATGACAGTATAAGTTCCCGTACCAATATCTTGCGAACCGCTCAGGACAACGGCTGTACCGTCTGCCATAATTTGAGCGATCGCTGATGCTGGGGAACGGTTGGTAGGATAAGTAGCTGTCGCCATACCCCAACCAATTAAATAATTACCGTCGCGCATTGAACGAGGCTGAGGATTGCGCTTTTGCCAGCCAAATTTTTCTGCTCCCAATTTGTAACACTCTTTCAGTGACTTGCTCGACCAAGGGAGTTTTTTACTAGGATCGACTTCAGCATAGTTACGCAGACGCAGTTCTACCGGATCGATGTTGAGCGCATAAGCCAGTTCGTCCATTGCCGATTCTAAAGCAAACGACCCAGAAGCTTCACCTGGGGCCCGCATATAAGTTGGTGTTCCTTGATCGAGCTGAACCAGACGGTGGCTAGTTTCGATATTTGGACAAGCGTACATCATCCGGGCGCTTTTACCAACAGGTTCGATAAATTCATCGAAAGTTGAAGTCTGGGAAGTGCCGGCGTGTCGCAAAGCAGTCAATTTGCCATCGCGGGTTGCACCGAGAGAAACCTGTTGAATTGTCTCCGGTCGAAAGCCCACAGGCCCATACATCTGTATCCGTCCCAAAACTAATTTCACGGGGCGATTAACTTGCTTTGCGGCGATCGCCGCTAGCGGTACATGCGACCAAGCCGACCCTTTGCAACCGAAGCCACCGCCCACATAGTAAGACATAATGCGGACTTTCTCAGGCTTAATTCCTAATACCTCCGCAACTTTTTTTTGAGTCGAAAAAATTCCCTGAGTTGCGTCATACAGCAGCAGTTCATCGCCTTGCCAAACTGCTGTTGTGGCATGAGGCTCCATTGGATTGTGATTTTCCACTGGGGTAGTATAAGTTTGCTCGACGCGGACAGCCGCCGCCGCTAGTCCCTGGTTGACATTGCCATGCGCTAAATCGGGCGGCTCGTCTCCAGGGATTTTACCTTTAGGCAAGTATGCTTTAGTGAGATTCTCCCGCATATTAATAGTTGGTTTCTCTTCGTCATAGCGAACTTGTACGAGTGAGGCAGCATACATCGCTCGTTCAAAAGTATCGGCAACGACGACACCAATGTGCTGACCGCTATACAGCACAATGTTATCTTGCAGGACTTGCACTTTATGACCGCCGCCCTTTTCTCCAAAAGCTTTGGGCGCGTTAAGGTGGGTAATTACTGCTAGCACACCCGGTACTTTTTCCGCCGCCTTGGTATCGATTTGAGCAATCTTCCCTTTAGCGATCGCACTTTGAATTGTCACGCCATAAGTCATTTTTGCGACCGGAAACTCAGCCGCGTAACGTGCGCCACCAGTCACCTTAAGCCGTCCATCAACTCGATTTAGCGGTTTGCCGACAACTATATTTTTATCCCCAGTATTCATGCCATCCCTCCCACCGTTGTCAGCGCCTTAACAATTGTGCGTTTAGCCAGTTCGACCTTAAAGCCGTTGTATTTTTGAGGTTTAGCACCGGCGATCGCCGCCAACGCTGCTGCTTGAAATGTTGCTTGGTTTGCCGGCTTGTTCAGAAGCACTTTTTCCGCTTCAAAGGCGCGCCAAGGCTTTGTACCAACGCCACCAAGGGCAATGCGTGCCGAGCGAATAATGCCATTTTGAATATCTAATGCCGCCGCAACCGATGTCATCGCAAAAGCATAGGAGGCGCGATCACGGACTTTTAAATAGTGCGATCGCTTTGCGAAGTTTAAAGCAGGTAAATCAACAGCAACAATTAACTCTCCGTGTTCTAGAACCGTCTCCCTTTCTGGCGTATTACCCGGTACGAGATGAAAATCTACCAGCGGAATACTGCGCTCTCCCTTCGGCCCGCGTGTTTGCACAACGGCATCGAGTGCAATCATTGCCACCGCCATATCAGAAGGATGGGTGGCAATACAGCGATCGCTACCGCCAAGAATCGCATGAATGCGGTTATAACCCTCGATTGCCGGACAACCTGAACCAGGAACGCGTTTATTGCAGGGGAAGGCGGTGTCGCGGAAGTAGTAACAACGGGTACGTTGCAGTAAATTGCCGCCCACACTTGCCATATTTCGCAGTTGCGGCGATGCCCCAGACAGCAACGCCTCCGACAGCACCGGGTAACGCTCTTGAATTATCGGATTATAAGCAACATCGCTATTGCTTGCCATTGCTCCAATCCGCACGCCGTTACCCTGTACTTCTATCTTGGTTAGCGGTAGTGGGTTAATGTCAACTAACTGTTTTGGCGTTTGTACATTCAGCTTCATCAAATCAATTAAGCTTGTACCCCCTGCCAAGTAAGCAGCTTGCACCTCTGGAGTCACCAAAGCCACGGCATTCTCTGCTTGTCCGGCTTTTTTATAGCTAAATGGCTGCATCTTTTTTTCCCTCTAAGACATCGCGGACAGCAGCCACGATATTTGGATAAGCCCCACAACGGCAGATATTGCCGCTCATCAGTTCGCGAATGTCGGCATCCGACTTGGCGTGTCCCTCATTCACCAAACCCACCGCCGAACAAATCTGCCCTGGCGTGCAGTAGCCGCACTGAAACGCATCACGGGCAAGAAACGCGGCTTGCATCGGGTGCAGATTGTTTCCCTGCTCCAACCCTTCAATAGTTGTGATTTTTGCATCGGTGTGCATAATTGCAAATGTCAGGCACGAATTAATCCGTTGCCCATCAACCAGCACCGTGCAAGCACCACACTGACCATGATCGCAACCTTTTTTAGTACCAATTAGTCCGAGATATTCTCGAAGTGCATCAAGTAAGGTAACACGCGGTTCAATTTGCAAATTATGTAGTGTTCCGTTCACTTGCAGCGTCACCTTCACAGTTTCAGAAGTGGAAGTTGCCAGCATTGGAGTAGTTTTTTTTACTTGAGTTTCTGCTACAGCTTTCTCTACAAAATTAGCGATCGTTGCCGCTACTGTACTGAAGACCATCAATTGACCCAACTTGCGGCGTCTTAAGACAAACCTCATTTGTTCGCTCCATTCTGTTTTTGTTAAAAATATTGAGTAATTATCTCTACTAAAATAATTGATAAAAAACCATACTTTCTTCCAAGTATTTTCTCTACAAAGACATTGTTAATAGAATACAATTTCATTTTGTTATGTCTCTCTATCAGAAGGTTTATGTCATAAGTATTATCTTGAATTATCAAAATAGAATTAATATCAAGTCCGGGTAATTAGTTATGATTTCCCCAGTCATTGCACCCATCCCGTCCCTAAATCAGTTGTAAATTCGCACAGAAACAGACAAAGCCAAAACACGCAT
Source organism: Nostoc sp. EspVER01 (assembly GCF_034530635.1). NCBI lineage: Bacteria > Bacillati > Cyanobacteriota > Cyanophyceae > Nostocales > Nostocaceae > Nostoc > Nostoc sp. EspVER01. The sequence continues at coordinate 7,152 of NZ_JAVRCS010000018.1, read as the reverse complement.
TGGTCTGATAGGCTTCGCACTAATTGCCCTACTGTCACATTCTCATTCTCCAAAAAGCGATACTTTCTCTAGTGCGAGCGGTATGATTGGGGAATTTGAGTTTACGACCATTTATCAACACTGATGCCTTCATGGGCAATTTCTAAGGTTTCAACTGCTACCTCATTAGAAGTCGCATTTAAGTCTGGCCCTGACCAAGTTACAGGCCAGCAATCTGTTAAATTCCAGCGAATTTTTTCTGTGCCTTTTTCATCTAACATCACGATAGATATATCTTTTTTGTAGTCAGTAACCCCTTTCATTGTGTCTTGTCGCCACTTCCATAGTTCTTGATTATTAGTAGTGCCTCGTTTGAGGGTGATATTGTTGTAGGTTACTAAACCTGACAGTTTTCTTACGGTTGGCGGATCGGTTCCTTCTCGATACTCGGCGGGAGTTTGGGTGGAGTTGAGTCCACTGCATTCTCGAAAACCAGCATGAATAATGCCATTCCATTCAACATAAAAGCGATAGGTTAAATATGGATCTGGTTTGTGGGGGGCTTTAACATCTGGCATGGTGAATTTTCTTGTTGTGAATATAGGAGAGGGGCAAGGAGAAAACTATATTGCATAGTAGCCGAAAGCGCTGTAAAATCACAACCAAACACTTTTAAAACAATCTCTAAGCTGCCAAGCACAATAAAAAGGAGAACAAGAATATTGTTCCCCTACGAATGCTTTATATTCCATGCCATTGAAAGCGGCTATAAGTTTTTAGCGATCGCAAATCAGTTTTCATCTCGCCCGTGAACTTGAGCAGGTGGACTGGTTGCTTCAACAGCAGTAAATAGTTCTAGAATTTTATAGGTGTGGCTAGCTCCTTTTGGTACTATCCAAGAACTCCCAGGTTCTAGTAAAATCGTTTGCCCTTCAATATGTAATTCAGCACGACCATTGATTACATAACCAACAGTTTCATATTCGCGTGCTGTTGGCTCCTTAGATTCGTTCGGTTGTTCATTTTCCCACAGACGCATGGAAATATTTTTGCCAGATGCAAGATATTTTTGACCAAGTTGGCCTTTTGGAGAATGACTAGAGTCTACTTTGCTAACAGTTGTATCAGACATATTTTTTGCCTCTTTATAGTTTTAACTTTGGTCATGGGGAATGGAACATTAAGCATTAGACCTCTTGCAAAAATATATTTTTGCACTCTTAGGGAAAAGGGAAAAGGTTAAAGGGAAAGTATTTTGAGTTTTTTTACCCTTTTCCCCCGCCCCTTATCCCCAGAGGGGGCCCCACCTTCCCCTTTACCCCGACTTTTGCAAGAAGTCTATTGATTACTATCCTCTGCTCCCCTGCTTCCCATTACGGTTTGAGTACAACTTTGATACAGTTATCTTTTTTGTCCTTAAAAATTTCGTAGCCGTGGGGCGCTTGTTCTAAAGGTAAACTGTGAGTGATGATAAATGTTGGATCGATATCACCGTTTTGGATGTGTTCTAGCAAAGGTTTTAGATACTTGTGGACGTGTGTTTGTCCCATTTTCAAGGTTAGGCCCTTGTTCATCGCAGCACCCATCGGCACTTTATCTACAAAGCCACCATATACACCCGGAATTGATACGTGACCACCTTTGCGACAAGAGACAATTACTTGTCGTAATGCCGTTGGACGGTCTGTTTCTAAACGTACTGCTTGCTTTACCTGATCGTACATCGCCATAAAATCTGTGCCATGTGCTTCCATTCCCACTGCATCAATGCAAGCATCGGGGCCACGACCACCAGTCATTTCTTTGAGTGCTTCGCCTACATCTACTTCTTCGTAGTTGAGAACTTCAGCTTTGCCGTATTCTTTAGCCATTTGCAGACGTTCGGGAATGCGATCAAAGGCGATTACCCGTTCAGCACCTAGCATATATGCGCTTCTGATGGCGAATTGCCCGACAGGGCCACAACCCCAAACGGCAACAATATCACCGGGTTGGATGTTGCAGTTCTCAGCTGCCATATAGCCTGTGGGGAAAATGTCTGTTAAAAATAGTACTTGCTCATCCGTTAAACCATCAGGTATTTTGAACAAGCCGACATCAGCAAAGGGCACTCGTGCATACTCTGCTTGACCACCAGCGTAACCGCCGAATAAATGAGAGTAGCCAAATAGACCGGATGGTGAATAGCCCATTTGCTTTTCTACTAACCAAGCATTGGGGTTAGAGTTATCGCACAACGACCATAAATCCCGATTGCAAAAAAAGCAGTTACCGCAGGAGATGGTGAAGGGAACAACGACGCGATCGCCTATATTCACATTTTTAACTGCACTTCCAAGTTCTACAACTTCCCCCATGAATTCATGACCAAGGATATCACCCTTTTCCATTGAGGGGATGTAGCCATTGTAAATATGCAAATCAGAACCACAAATTGCCGTGGAAGTAATTTTAATAATGGCATCACGCGGATTAAGAATTGTGGGGTCAGGAACCGTTTCTACCCGCACATCATTTGCTCCATGCCAGCAAACTGCTTTCATAATTATTTAGTCCTTAGTTATAATTTCTAAAGCATTCATATCAAGATGAATACTAAACTTAACTTGATTTTGAGACGCGATAACTATCGCGTCTCAGTAACCGCTAAAAAGTTATTCAACAATATATGAGTCAACAATCTCCACCCAAATGTTGTTAACCGCGTCTAGCTGCTAACCTCAGTTAGTTGCTAGAAGGAGTGCGATAATAACCTTCTCTACTTTTAGTAAGTGATGAAGTTTCATCTCCGGTTCTGTTTGAAGTAGGATCAAAAAACTCTTTTGTTGCTTCAGGAGTTTTTTCATCCAAGTTTAACTTTTCGCGGATATTATCAACAGTGCTTTTGATTGGGTTTTGTGATTTTTGGGTATTATTGATTTGGGTATCGTTTCTAATTTCACCTTGCTCATTTGGTGTTCCTTTGTAATAAGTACCCTCTGGAGTTTTAACGTCAGCCAGTGCTATGTTAGTGTAGCTAAAAGCTTGACCCAATAAGAACATAAATCCTACGAGGAAAACTACAACGATTTGAGAAATGCGAATATTCCGCAGCCATGAAATTACTCGATTCATAAAAAACCTCAATTGCATTATGTTGGGTGTACAATTCAAAACCTTAAATGACTATTCACCATTCAGGTTTAAGAATAACTTTGATAGAGTTATCCTTTTTTTGTTGAAAAATGTGATGGTCTTCTATACCAACAGCATCGATGCAAGCATCGGAGCCATAGCCACCAGTTATCTGTTTCAACACTTCGCCAGCATTAACTTCTTCGTAAGTTAATCACTTTTGCTTTGGCAAACTTTTTCGCCATTTTCAGGCATTTGGGAAAGCGATCGCTATTAATCGCTTTTGCGGCGCTAATCATCGCAACTACTTGCGTCCACTTGATTGACCTTCGGTGGTGGCAATTTCACCTGCTTCCATTAGCATCTTGAAGCGACGCAATTCATCACCAATCTGCTGTTCTGCTTCTTCACCAAAAAGTTTAGCTACGGTAGCTGCTAATGCTCCACCTGGTGGGTTATACTCCAAGACAATCTTTACTTCTGTGCCGCGACCGCCTGGTGCTTCTTTAAAGCGGACAAAACCAGAATTATCAACGTCTGCACCTTCTACAGAAGCCCAAGAAATAAACTCATTTTCCCGGTCTTCGAGAATATCTGCATCCCATTCCACGCTGTTACCCAAGGGTGCATTGGCAATCCAATGAGAACGTTTTTCGTTATACACCTTTACTGACTTGAGATGCTTCATAAAGGTGGGCAAATTCTCAAAGTTATGCCAAAAACGATACAATTCTTCTGCTGATTTATTAATTGTTACCGTCTTTTCAACTTTAATGGGTTGGTTTATCCCGATTGCTTCCTGTGCTTGCTGGATTGTGCTTTGTTTCGTTGCACCTTGATAAATCAAACCACCACCAGCCAAAGCCGTCAGCGCTCCCCGCAAAGAACCTTGTTTTAAACCCATCAGCACCATAGCACCGCCACCGATGAGAGATGCCCAACGCTCTACTTCACTAGCTTCACCCTGACTATTAGTAAGTTTATCGCCTGATGTCGAAGTCACTTTTTTTCTCTCCATTACATACAGTAGATAACTCCAAAAATTAAATATGCGTTATCCAGAAACCTTGTAGAGACGTAGTACTACTACCTCTTTAATTCTTTTTCATCAGATGTCTAGTAAAATAACCAAAACGCAAATACTTACGAGACATTAAGCATGGCTTGGTTCTCCATAGAGTATGCACCTCTGTGATTGGTTACATTGATATAGCTGCGCCTGTAGTCGGCTTAGGAGGCTGAACCTGAGCGCTTATCCGCGCTCGATACAACTCTACTAATTGCTGTTCGGATTTCAATAAATCCTGGTAAATTTCTTTGAAAATAGCAGTTGCTACTGGGTCGGTAAACATCGCAGACAAATTGCCAATATCGCCGATACCAGTTTGCACATCACCTAAAGCAGAACGTAACTGATATATATCATCACTTCCAGTTAAGGCAGTTTTCACCTTGGCATACTGATTCGCAATATTTGCACCTAAAGAAGGTTTTTCGCCCAATAACTGAAGATAGGTTTCCAGTTTTTGAATGTGGCGCTGTTTATTAGTAATTATTTCTTGAAAGACTGAATTAACTTCGCTATCTGATTCCTTTTCCAAGTAATTTTCAAATGCTTCGAGTGAATAACGTTCACCAGTCAGGGCAGTATTTAAACCTTTGCTAATATCGCCTTTAGTTGAACCACCCCAAGCATCAGCTAGTTTCCACCATTCAGCACTTGTGTCTTTCTCATTTGGCAATGCAGCATCTTTGCCACCATAACCCAAACGGCTCAAAATAGCTGTGGTGAAAATTGCCAAGTCTCCAGGTTCGCGAGATGTAATCAAATTCCCGTCAACTACCAATGGCTCATCTAAATAATTTGCACCGGCGTTAGTTATATCCTTGGCAATAGCGCTAAACCCAGTGACTTGTTTGCCTTCGAGCAAGTCGCCTTCAATCAAAACTTGTGGCCCGTGACAAACAGCAGCGACTAATTTTCCTTGTTGGATAGCCTCTTGTACGAAACGTACTGTATTAAGGTTCCGTCGCATTTTGTCAGGAGCCATACCGCCGGGAATCACGACTGCATCAAATTCGGCTGCGATCGCCTCTGTTGTAGTACCATCGGCTTGTATGCTAACTTTGCCTTGTTTACCCTTATATTTTTCATTCATTCGGGAACCAAGGACTACTACCTCCATTCCTGCTTGTTTGAATCCATTATATGGAACTGTAAATTCTGCATCCTCTACTGCTTGTTCAATGAGGATAGCAACTTTTTTCTTACCAGAGTGATTGTTATGTTCAGTCATAAATGGTGTTACGTTTTTATTTCTCTAGTCTTTAACTAGTTACAACAATATTTGTCGATGAAGACAGTTAAACAGTCAAACTTTTAACTAGATAAATTATTTTGAATTACTTATCCGCATTATCTGCCTCCGTTACTCAAATAATTTTGATTGTTCCATTGTTTAGCATTTAAGCAATTAGAAATTATGAATACTAATCTAAAATACTAAACTTAACAAATTGTTAGTGTTTGCTTATTTTCGCCGGACAAAAAATAGTTATGAGTTAAAAGTTCGCTAATGAATAATTTCGGTTGGATAACTTCTAACTCATAACTTCAACTACAAGTTCCTTGACCATGAATTCATAGCTACAATCTTATGGCGCGATCGCTAGTTTAGCGTCGTACCCAGGGGATAGATTATTTTATAAGTTATACACCTCTAGTTAGACAAATTGCTGACAAGAAAACGTTATTGTGAAAATGCAGAAAAGGGCTAGTATCATGGCAGAAAAAAATCATAATGACAAAATTAAAAGTAATGATTTGCCACAAGAGATTACCGAATCCTACGGTACTGGTGTAAAAGACTTGCCAGGATACAATATTGGCGGACGCTCCATGCAGGATGAAAGAGACGAGTACACAGAAACTAGTCCGAAACTGACTGGTGGGGATGTTGATGCTTATTGGCAAGATGCAGATGCAGTTGGAGATGAAGCTGTTGGTGGTAGTACTTCCACTCCCGATCAAAATGTCACAGAGGACTTAGAAGCCGCAGTAGGGCTAAAAATGGCTGATTCTGAGTTTCTGCATACCAACGATATTTTAGAGGATCGTGATGGCGATCGCTGGGAGTTAGATCCAAAGTCTTCTGAAGATTATCAAGACCGATGAGAATAATTACCAATGACAAGAAGCAACCAAATTAGCCACTATCTCAACTAGTTCTTCTGGAGCGATGGGTTTAGATATATGAGTGTCAAAGCCAGCTTCCAAGGCACGGATACGAGCCTCACTATCAGCAAAGGCTGTTAAAGCAATAGCCGGGACTCGTCCACAATTATTTGGTTTAAGCGCCCGGAATTTGGAGATGAAAGTGTAGCCATCCTCCCCAGGCAACCCGATATCACTAATTAAAACATCGGGTTGCAATTCAGACAATACATTACGTGCATCTGCTGCTGATATCACTGCTATAACTGTTGCTCCATCCATTTCCAAGACAGTAGTGATAAAAAAGCGAGTATCATCATCATCCTCAACTACCAAGATATCTAAACCAGTAAGAGTTCCAGAAGTTTGCATAATAAATGACATTTTATCTATCCTTACTTGCTATATTTGTAATTCGTAATTAAGAGTAGAGAGCAAGCAGTGATTACAACTACGAATTACGTTAGCGAGTCAGCAAGCGTCATTATCAATTACGAATTATTATGACTTTTACACCCATTAGAGCTTCTTTTAGAGCAGATTTTAGATTTCCAAAAGTAGATTGATATGCTCGGAGTGTTGATGAGATACCGAAGCAGGCTCTTTTAACAAGAAATGATTTAACACCATAATTTCAAACATATAGCTTGATGGTTACTACTCCTTTATCTATTTTCCTACTGGAAGACCACTTCGCACAAATGAAATTCAAGCGTCGTTAGAAAAGTCCTTACTTATCTCGATTTTCAGCATAATTCAGAATTCAGGTGGTCGCCGAGCCTGTCCTGAGCGTAGCCGTTGGCGTGGTCACTGAGCGTAGCCGTTGGCGTGGTCACTGAGCGTAG